>CAZWXA010000053.1:9234-14550 GCA_964637755.1 uncultured bacterium
CCTGAAGGGGATCATCCCCGCCACCGTGCTTCCGATGACGCAGGACGGCGAGATCGACGAGGCCGAGCTCCGGAAGTACATCCGCTGGATCGCGACCCAGGGGATCCGCGCCGTCGCGGTCAACGTCGACACGGGCGAGGGACCGCACCTCTGGCCGGAAGAGAAGCTCCGCGTGATCCGGATCTACAAGGAGGAGCTGGCCGGCAGCGGCATCCCGGTGGTCGCGGGCCTCGGGGCGTCGTTCACGGCGCAGGCCGTCAAGAACGCCAAGGACGCGCGGGCGGCCGGCGCCGACGCGCTGCTGGTCTTCCCGATCGCCGACTACCTCGGGCATCCGCTGTCCCCGGAGATCCCGTACCGGTATCACCGGGCCGTGGCCGACGCGGCGGGGCTGCCGATGATCATCTTCACGCTGCAGCCGGCCCTCGGCGGAACCAACTTCAGCGACGAGATCCTGCTGCGCCTGGCCGAGATTCCCGAGGTCGTCGCCATCAAGGAAGCGCTCTTCGACGCCAAGCGCTTTCGCGAGATCGTCAACGTCCTCCGGACCGCGCCGCGGCCCATCACCATCCTGACCGGCAACGACAACTTCATCTGGGAGTCCTACCTGCTCGGCGCCGAGGGCGCTCTGCTCGGGGCCTGCGCGGTCGCGACGCGGAGCCACGTGGAGGTGTACGAGGCCGCGATGCGCGGCGACTGGCGCGCGGCCCGGGAGCTCGGCGACCGGATCCAGAAGCTGGTCGACGTGATGTTCGCGCCGCCGGTCCGCGACTACCGGGCGCGCGCCAAGGAGATCCTCGTCATGCAGGGGATCCTGGGCCACGCCTTCATGCGGCCGCCGCTGCTCCCGATCGGTGACGAGGACCGCGAGGCCCTCAAGCGGGCGATGGAATCCGCGGGTCTTCTCTGAGCCCGTGGCGCGACTGCCCGCGGCGCGACTGAAGGTCGGCTTCATCCCGATCGAGGGCGGCCATTACTACCGGGAGGCCCTGGGAGAGGTGGTCCGCGCGGAAGACCTCGGGTTCGACTCGGCGTGGCTCGAGGAGCACCACGCCGTCACGGACCATTACTGGCCGTCGCCCCTCCAGGGACTCGGCGGGTTTGCCACCCGCACCTCGCGGCTGATGCTCGGGACGGACATCATCGTCGCGCCGTTCTACCACCCCGTGCGTCTCGCGGAAGACGTGGCCGTGCTCGACGTGATGTCGGACGGGCGGATCACGCTGGGTATCGCGATCGGCTACAAGCCCGACGAGTTCGCGCTCTACGGGACGCCATCCGAGAAGCGGGGAGCGCGCTTCGAGGAGCAGCTCGCGATCATGAAGGGTCTCTGGACCCAGGAGCGGGTCGACTTCAAGGGGACCTTCTATACCGTGAAGGGGCGCCTGGAGCCGAAGCCCGTGGCGAAGCCCCACCCGCCCGTCTGGATCGGCGGGTGGGGGGACCTCACGCTCAGGCGGGCCGCCTCGCTCGGCGACAACTGGCTCCCGGGACCGACCGCCGATCTCGCGCGCCTGCTCGCCGGCAAGCGGCAGTTCCTGGACAACCGCCGGGCCGCGGGACGGGTCGAGCCGATCACGGAGTGGCCGCTCACGCGCGAGGTGCTCATCGCGGACACCGACCGCGAGGCCCGCCGGCTCGCCGAGGCGCACCTCATGATCGCCTACCGGCAGGAGTATGCGGGCGGCTGGCGGCATCCGTTCATCGACGCGGCCAGCGCGACCGATCTAGACGCGTTGATGGCGGACCGGTTCATCATCGGCGGCCCCGAGCAGTGCACCCGCCAGATCCGGCGCTTCGTCGACCAGTACGGGATGACCCACCTGATCTGCCGGGTCTTCTTCCCCGGCCTGCCCCACGCTCACATCATGCGCGAGCTGGAGTTGATCGCGCGAGAGGTCATGCCCGCGTTCCAGTAGTGAGCACCGGGGCCCCGCTCACTCCGCGGCCCGCTGCACGGACTCCAGGAAGGTCTTGATCTTCCAGATCGTCTCCTCGTCGAGCACCTCGCCCCATGGAGGCATCCCCTTCGGGGGCCGCCCCCGCGTGACCGCCGTGTAAAACACGTCGTTCACCCTCTCGCCGTAGCGCAGGTGCAGGCGCCTGAGGTCCGTCCTGGGCTCGGGATTGGCGGCGTTGGGCGAGTGGCAGTGAGAACAGTGGACGTTGAAGCGTATCCGGCCCGCCACGACGGCCGCAGCGTCACCCCGGTACGGGTTGACCTTGTCTGGCGGCGACGCGGGCGGAGCGGGAGCCTCCGCGTGCTCCGCCGCGATGTCCGCCTTCCGCGCGGGTCCGGCGCCAGTCCCCGCCGCGGTCGCCCCGAGGTCGATCGGCTGGTCCAAGGGGAGGTGGTACTTCTCGGCCAGCTTCGCGATCGCGGGCTCGAGCGCCGCGAGTTCCTGGTCGAGCCGCTCCCGGAGCGCCTGGTCCGCGGCTCTGACGCCGATCGCCGCCCGCCAGCGGAGATCGAGGCCGGTCACCGAGATGACCCTGACCGCGTCGAGGAGACCGAGACGGGCGGCCCGGTATCCGGCGATCGGACCCCACACGAACGCGGTCTCGATCTCCCGCCTGGCGAGGGCCTCGATCGCCTCCTCGGCGGTCCGGAAGGTCGCGAGCTGAACGCGATCCCGGACCGACAGGATCGTCTGCGGAGTCGACGCGTACTGGACGCCGACGGTCTTGCCATCGAGGTCGTCGAGCCGGTTGAACGACCACGTCCGCGGCGCGACCAGCGCGTACCCCACGTCGATGAACGGGCGCGTGAGCGCGATGGTCCTGCCCGCGGAACTGTCGGGCGCGTAGGGCAGGCCGAAGAAGGCATCGCACCGCCCCCCGAGGAGCGTGTCACGCAGGGAGCGCCGGCCCGCGTCGGTCCGGAAGAAGACGGGCTCGGCGGTGGTACCCATCCGGTCAGCGATCAGCTCGGCCAGCTCGAGGTAGAGCCCCTTCTCGCGGGGATCGGAGCTGGTGAATGGAAGGTTGTCGGGGTCGGCGCACACGCGCAGGACGTTCGCCCGCGCGGAGCCGACGAGGCCGGGCCCGAGGCCGCCAATCGCGACCAGCGCGAGCGCGACGAGGACGCGCCTGCCGTGGACGAGCGTGACGGGCAGGCCTCCCCGGAAGGCGCGCGTCGGCGCGACCCGGACTCCGGCGATGCGCGCCAGGGGGACGCCCGTCGCGCACCCACGTGAGACGAGAACGAGTGGTGAGTGGCCAGGCACGGCTGGAGGCCCTCCCAGGGTCCTACTGCCGGGATGTGGCGGCAGAGGCGAGAGACACCCCTCGCCTCTGCCGCAGGGAGACGCTACTGTGACAGCTCGAACACGAAGAGCGCGCCGCCCTCCGCGCTCGCGGCCATCATCTTGCGGCCGGTCTCGCCGAAGAACGGCGGGATGCTGTGGGTCCGTCCCGACACGACGGCCACGTACTGCTTGCCGTCGATCATGTAGGTCATCGGGCCGGCGCTGATACCAGATCCGGTCATGAACTTCCACAGAACTTTCCCGGTCTTCTGGTCGAGCGCCTTGAACCACCCCTCGGTATTGCCGTGGAAGACGACGCCGCCGTCGGTGGCCAGCATCCCGCCGACGTACGGCAGGGCCTCCTTGTTCCGCCAGACGGCTTCCTGCTTGACCGGGTCCCAGGCGATCGCTTCGCCCATGTAGTCGCCCGGGCCGGGCTTGCCGATCTCGAAGTCGGCCGCGAGGTAGAACGCGCCGCGCTTGTACTCCTGCGGGACGAATTCCATGTCCATGCAGAGGTTGAGGGTCGGCAGGAAGAGGATGCCCGTGTTCGGGTTGAAGGCCGAGGGCATCCAGTTCTTGGCGCCGATGGCGGCCGGACACACGTTCTTGGCCCGGAAGCCCTGGCGCGGCCGCATCTCCGGATCCTCGATCGGACGGCCGGTGTTCATGTCGACGCCCTTGGCCCAGTTGAGGTACTGGAACGCCTTGGCGGAGATGAGCTTGCCGGTCTTCCGGTTGATGACGTAGAGGAACCCGTTCCGGTCGCCCTTGAGCACCACGGGGGTCTTCTCGCCCTTGATCGTCAGGTCGGCGACGAGCAGCTCGTTGACGCCGTCGTAGTCCCAGGCCTCGTGCGGGGTGGACTGGTAGTACCAGACGATCTTGCCGGTGTCGCCGTCGAGGGCGACGGAGGCCGAGGTGTAGAGGTTCGTGAAGTTGCCGTAGTCGCTCTTGTCAGGACCGCGCACCGCCGCGTTCCACGGGCCGGGGTTGCTCGTCCCGTAGTACACGAGGTTCAGCTGGGGATCGTAGGACCCGATCGCCCAGGCCGCGCCGCCGCCGGTCTTCCACGAGTCGCCCTTCCAGGTGTCGTTGCCCGGCTCGCCGGGGCCCGGAGTCATGTAGGTGCGCCAGACGAGCGCCCCGGTGTCCTGGTTGTAGGCCTGGAGCGAGCCGCGTGCGCCGTACTCGCCGCCGCCGAACCCGATGACGACGTTGTTCTTGGCGACCACCGGGGGAGAGGTGATGACCGAGCCCTGCTTGTAATCGACGACGGTCGAGGTCCAGAGCTCCTTGCCGCTCCTGGCGTCGAGGGCCCGCAGGCGGCCGTCCAGGAGGCCGACGAAGATCTTCCCGTTGTTGAAGGCCACGCCCCGGTTGTTGACGTCGCAGCACCCGAACGGGTCGACGTCCGCGGCGATCTCGGGATCGTGCCGCCACCGCAGCTCACCCGTGCGGGCGTCGACGGCGAAGATGTGCTTGGGACCCCAGGACGAGGAGACGTACAACGTGTCCCCGACGACGATCGGGGTCGACTCCTGCGACCGCGTCGTCCCGAGCTGCAGGACCCAGGACGTCTTGAGCTTGGCCACGTTCGACGTGTTGATCTGCGCGAGGGGACTCCAGTGCGTGTTGCCCAGGTCGTTTCCGTAGTGCTTCCACTCCGCGTTCTGGGCCTGTACCCCGGAGGGGACGAGCAACGCGCTGCCGAGCATCAGGGCCACGACCATTGCTGCCACGTGCGCTCTTCTCATTCCGTGCCTCCATCTCGTTGTTGAAACGGACTCCAGCATTCACCGTCGATCGGTCACGTCGGGGGTCCACCTCCTCTCGACGCATCGCCCGTGCTCTGTTCGAACGGCTCGCGCGATCGCGGCCGGAGCGCCGCCGGCATGTGTCCTTCGAGAGCGGGCGGATGGGGCGGATTGTAGGCCCAACGGCATTCCGGCGTCAATGGCGGTTCCCGTCCAGGACAGCGCCCCCGCCGGCGCCGCCCGCCAGCAGCCTGGCCCCGGATTATTCATGAACGGCGGCAACTGGGACCGGACGGGTGGCGCGGCGGGCG
>CAZWXA010000054.1:0-10077 GCA_964637755.1 uncultured bacterium
GATACGATACGCGCGCGCCGAGGCGCCCGCGGCATCGGCGCCGCCCGCGCCAGTGGGGCGCCGTGACTGATCCCTGCGGGGGGACCGAGGCCCGCAAGAACGGCATCCGGCTCGCCGAGCCGGTCGACCGGCGAGACCCTCGACGTTGAGCGCCACCTCCGACGTGACGCAGGAGTACCGCTCGACCGCCTCGGGCGGCGGCGTGATTTTGGGCTTGACTCGGTCCCAGCCGCGCGATCGTCGCACTGAGGGGGTCCTCCTGTTGCGCCTGGCGCTTCGAAGCAGGAGGGCAATCCGGGCCGGGCGGATTCCCGCCCGCAACCGGCGCGATACGCGCCGTTGACACCGCGGAGCGGGCGGGTGTAGGGTCGCGGGCGGACGCGCGTCGCGCGAGCCCGAAGTCGTGACGCGGCCGACCGGCACCCGTCCAGACCGTGCAGGCCAGACCGTACAAGGATGTCCAGAACCTCTCACAAGGGGGACAGCCATGGGATGTGAGCAAGGCGGGATTTCTCGACGCTCGGTGCTGAAGATGATCGCCGCTGCCGGCGCTGCCGGCGCGGCAGCGGGCCAGTGGCCGGCGGGGCGGGCGCACGGCGCCACCAAGCTCGTCGTCGGCGCACTGTACGTCGGGCCGAAGGACGACTACGGCTGGAACCAGGGGCACGCCCAGGGGGTCGCGGCGCTGAAGAAGCTCGAGGGCGTGAAGGTCGTCGAGGAGGAGAACGTCCCCGAGACGGTCCAGGTCCAGAAGAGCATGGAGAGCATGATCACCCTGGACGGGGCGACGCTGATCTTCGCGACGTCGTTCGGATACTGGGAGCACATGCTGAAGGTCGCCGAGAAGCAGCCCAAGGTCCAGTTCCTCCACGCGGGGCCGACCGTCTGGAAGGAGGGCATGCCGAAGAACGCCGGCAGCTACAACGGCTACATCGACGAGGCCCAGTACATCGCCGGCATCGTGGCGGGGCACGCGTCGAAGACCGGCAAGCTGGGCTTCGTCGGGGCCAAGCCGTATCCCGCCTCGCTCCGCAACATCAACTCCTTCACCCTCGGCGCGCGCACCGTGAACCCGAAGGCCACCACGCAGGTCATCTTCACGGGCGACTGGGTGCTGCCCGTGAAGGAAGCGGAATCGGTCAACAGCCTGGCCGACCAGGGCGTGGACGCCGTCACCTGTCACGTCGACAGCCCCAAGGTCGTCATCGAGACCGCCGAGCGGCGCGGCATCTTCTCGGCCGGGTACCACGTCAACCAGGCCGTGCTGGCACCCAAGGGCTATCTCACCGGGGCCGAGTGGAACTGGGAGAAGGTCTACACCGACTATGTCAACTGGATGCGCGACGGGAAGTCCTGGCCACACCTGCGGCGCGGCGGCCTCCACGAAGGCATCGTCCGCAACGCCCCCTACGGGCGGGCCGTCAGCGAGAAGGCGCGCCAGAACGCGGAGAGCGCGAAGGCCCGGTTCATGGACGGCACCTTCGCCATCTACAAGGGACCGATGAAGGACAACGCCGGCAAGACCGTGATTGCCGCCGGCAAGTCGCACGGCCAGACCGATGTCTGGCTCGAGTCGATGGACTGGCTCGTGGAGGGCGTGACCGGCTCGACCCGCAGCTGATGCGGGCGCTCGGTGGCAATCCGCGAGGTGCCGCCGAGGCGCTGACGATCCCCGCGGCGGCTCTGGCAGTGTCGCTGGTCCTCTTCGGGATCTTCGTGACGCTCGCCGGAGCCGACGCGCTCGGCGTCTACCGGACCCTCTTTCTCGGCGCCTTCGGGAGCTGGTTCTCGTGGCAGAACACCCTCCAGCGCGGCGCCCCCCTGATGCTCACCGCGCTCTGCACCGCGCTCCCGGCGGTCCTGGGGCTCATCGTCATCGGCGGCGAGGGGGCGCTGATCATCGGCGCGCTGGCCACGGTGGCCGCGGCGGCGGCCGTGCCCGGCGGGGCGCCCGCCCTCGCGATCGCCGCCATGCTCGCCGCGGGCATGCTGGCCGGAGGTCTCTGGATCGCCCTCGCCGGCGGTCTCCGGGCCTACCGGGGCGTCAACGAGACGATCACGAGCCTGCTCTTGAACTACATCGCGATCGCCTTCATGAATCACCTGGTGACGGGGCCGATGCGCGATCCCGCCATCGTGCACAGGCCGTCGAGCTGGCACGTCGGCGAGGCGAACATGATCGGCCTGATCCCGGGGATGGACGTGCACTGGGGGCTCGCGTTCGGCGCCGTCGCCTGCCTCGCGACCTTCGTCTTGATGCGCCACACCGTGTTCGGCTTCACGGCGCGCATCGTCGGCGGCAACGTGCGGGCGGCTCGCATGACGGGGCTCTCGGTCGGCAAGCTGACCCTGATCACCTGCTTCGTCGCCGGCGCCGCGGCCGGCCTCGCGGGAGCGACCGAGATCGCCGCCGTGCACGGCCGGGCCAGCTCCTCGCTCGTGGTCGGCTACGGGTACACCGGCATCCTGGTGGCCTTCCTCGCGCGGCAGAACCCCCTGGCCGTGATCCCGGTGGCGGTCTTGCTCGGCGGGATCGATGCCAGCGGCGGCCTGATGCAGCGGTGGCACGGCCTGCCGGACGCCGCCGTCCAGGTCATGCGCGGGATCATCTTCCTCGTCATCCTCGCGAGCGAACCGCTGTACGGGCGACTCCGCGTCTTCCAGCCGAGGACAGCCTGATGGTGGAAGCACTCGGGTGGTGGGGCGTCCCCCTGGCCGTGGCCGGCGGCGCCATCCGCGCCAGCACGCCGTTTCTCTTCGTCAGCCTCGGCGAGTGCCTGACCGAGAAGAGCGGCCGGATCAATCTCGGGCTCGAGGGCACGCTGGTGATGGGCGCGATGAGCGGGTACGGGATCTCGTACCTCTCCGGATGGCCCTGGCTCGGCGTGCTGGTCGCCGGGCTGTCCGGACTCGCCCTCGGCGCCCTTCACGGATGGGTCTGCTCGCGGGCGCGCGTCAACGACATCGCGGTCGGCATCGCCCTGATGCTGTTCGGGCTCGGCCTGGCCTTCTACCTGGGCAAGCCCTTCATCCAGCCGAAGGCGCCGCGCCTGCCGGCCATCGATCTCGGCTGGTGGAGCGAGAGCCCCCCGGTGCGGGCGGCGCTCGAGGTCAACGCCCTGTTCGTCATCGGCGCGGCCCTCGCCCCGGCGCTGCTCTGGGCGCTCAACAACACCCGCTGGGGACTGGCGGTCCGCGTGGTCGGCGACAGCGTCGACGCGGCGCGGGCCATGGGCTATCCGGTCGAGCGCGTCCGCCTGCTGAGCACCGCCGCCGGCGGGTTCCTCGCCGGCGTGGGCGGGTCGTTCCTGTCCCTGTACTACCCGGGAAGCTGGAACGAGGCGCTGTCCAGCGGCCAGGGCCTCATGGCCGTCGCGCTCGTGATCTTCGCCCGCTGGAACCCGGTGCTGTGCCTCCTGGCGGCGCTGCTGTTCGGGGGCGCGGGCGCGCTCGGTCCCGCGCTCCAGTCCGTCGGCGTCACCCACGGCTACTATCTGTTCAATGCCGCGCCCTACGTGCTAACGTTGCTCATCATGATCGCGACGTCCTCGACGCGGCGCACCTTGAAGGGCGCGCCCGGCGAGCTGAGTGTGGCCAAGTGACCGGGAGACGAGAAGGAGGGAAACCATGAGCGGACTTGGCGGACTGAACAAGGCCCCTGATGGCGTCGTGATCGGACTCGTCCAGCTGCAGCTCCCGGTCGTCGTCACCGGAGCCGACCTCGCCGCGCAGACCCGGAAGATCTGCGCCATGGTCACCAAGGCGCGGAAGGGCATGCCGACGATGGACCTCGTCGTCTTTCCCGAGTACTCGCTGCACGGCCTCTCGATGGACACGAACCCCGAGATCATGTGTCGGCTCGACGGCCCCGAGGTCGCGGCGTTCAAGGACGCGTGCGCGCGGGAGAAGATCTGGGGCTGCTTCTCGATCATGGAGCACAACCCGGTGGGCAACCCCTACAACAGCGGCATCATCGTCGACGCCCGGGGCGACCTCAAGCTCTACTACCGCAAGATGCACCCCTGGACGCCGGTCGAGCCCTGGGAGCCGGGCAACCTCGGCATCCCCGTCTGCGATGGGCCGAACGGAAGCAAGCTCGCCCTCATCATCTGCCACGACGGCATGTTCCCCGAGATGGCGCGCGAGAGCGCGTACAGGGGCGCCAACATCATGCTGCGCACCGCCGGCTACACCGCGCCGATCCGGCATGCCTGGCAGGTGACGAACCAGGCCAACGCGTTCTGCAACCAGATGTACACGGCGAGCGTATGCATGTGCGGCACGGACGGCATCTTCAACTCGATGGGCGAGGGCATGATCGTCAACTTCGACGGGACGCCGCTCGTGGCGGGCAACGGCCTGCCGGACGAGATCGTCACCGGCGAGGTCCGCCCGGCGCTCGCCGACGAGGCCCGCCGCGTGTGGGCCGTCGAGAACAACATCTACCAGTTCGGCCATCGCGGGTTCGTGGCGGTCCGCGGCGGCGCCCAGGACTGCCCGTACACCTACATGCAGGACCTGATCGCCGGGAAGTATCGCCTCCCGTGGGAGGACGAGGTCCAGATCACCGACGGCACGAGCTGCGGGTTCCCGCCTCCGACCCGCACCTACCAGGGGTGACCGGACCCCGAGTCGTCCCCGAGCCCGGCGTGTCCGCCCCGGCGGGCCGGGCGGCCGGGGCGGCCCCCCCGGCCACCCCGGCCACCGGGGGCCCGCCGCGGCTCCAGGTGGCCGGCATGACCAAGCGGTTCGGGTCGCTGCTCGCGCTCGACGACGTGTCGCTCACCGTCCCATCCGGCGCGTTTCACGCGCTGCTCGGCGAGAACGGCGCCGGCAAGAGCACCCTCGTCAAGTGCGTCATGGGATACCAGGCCCCCGACCGCGGCGCGATCGTTCTCGACGGCGCGGAGCGCGCCATCCGGGGACCGCGCGATGCCCACGCGCTGGGGATCGGCATGGTCTACCAGCACTTCACGCTCGTCCCGAGCATGACGGTGGCCGAGAACTTCCTCGTCGCCCGGGCGGACCTGCCGATGGTCCTCGACCGGAGCGCCGAGAGCCGGCGGCTCCGGGATTTCATCGAGGACATGCCGTTCACGGTCGACCTGGCGGCGCCGGTCGGTCTCCTCGCGGCCGGAGAGAAGCAGAAGGTCGAGATCCTGAAGCAGCTCTACCTCGCCTGCCGCATCCTCATCCTGGACGAGCCGACGTCCGTCCTCACCCCGGGCGAGGCGGACGAGATCCTCGGCCTGCTGCACGCCATGACGCGCGCGGGCCGCCTGTCGGTGCTGCTCATCACGCACAAGCTTCGCGAGGTCCTGGCCTTCGCCGACGAGGTGACGGTCCTGCGCCGAGGCCAGGTATCGGGCCGGGGCACCATCCGGAACCTCACCGGACACGACCTCACCGAGATGATGATCGGCACGAGCGAGATCCCCGCGCCCGCGACCCGCGCCGAGCACGTCGACGCGCCGGTGAAACTCTCCCTCGAAGGTCTCTCCGCGGAGAACGACAAGGGGCACACGGCGGTGGCGGCCATCTCCCTCGCCGTCCGGGCGGGCGAGATCGTCGGCATCGCCGGAGTTTCCGGAAACGGGCAGACCGAGCTCGTCGAGGTCCTCGCCGGGCAACGCGCCCCCGCCGCCGGAACGATCGCCGTGCACGGCGAGCCCTACTCGGCCACGCGCGAGGAGATGCGCCGCCACCGGGTCCACTGCCTGCCCGAGGAACCACTGCGCAACGCGTGCGTGTCGAAGATGAGTGTCGCCGAGAATCTGGCATTCCGGCGCTTCGACGAACCGTCGTTCACCCTCGGGCGCTGGATCGTCAACCGGCCCGCCATGCGGCGCGCGGCGAGCGAGCTGATCAGGCAGTACGGGATCAAGACCCCCTCCCCGGATGCCCCGGTCACGACCCTGTCGGGCGGCAACGTGCAGCGCATGGTGCTCTCGCGAGAGCTGTCGGGTGCCTGCGACGTGCTGATCGCGAGCAATCCCTGCTTCGGCCTGGACGTGGCCGCCATCGCCGAGATCCGGTCCCAGATCATGCGGGCCCGCAACGGTGGCGCGGCCGTGCTGCTCGTGAGCGAGGACCTGGACGAGCTGTTCGAGCTGGCGGACCGCCTCGTCGTCATGTTCAACGGCCGGCTGGTCCACGAGACCTCCATCGTGGAGGCCGATCTCGCGACGATCGGCCGGCACATGGCCGGCCACTGAGGCCGGCGGACCGGTCGCGCCAGAGTCATCACGACCCGCAGGGGCGCAATGCCAGGCGCGCGGCCGGGCCTCGGCAGGTTGATCCCGAAGGCCCGGACGCGCGCGGGGCAGTTGGATTGACGGCGTGGGGGACTCGGCCTGCCTCCCGTCCCCCTGGCCGGCTCTCCGCGGCCCCGACGTTGCCGAAGGGGGCGCCGCCATGCCGGCCTCGCTGATTCGCGGCCGCTACATCGTCCTGAAGACGAGCCCGCCGGACCGGGTGGACATGCTCGAGAACGGCGCCCTCCTCCAGCGCGACGGGTTGATCGTCGAGGTCGGCGCGCATGCCGACCTCGCGGCGCGTCACCCGGACGTTCCGGAGATCGGATCCTCGCGCCACCTCGTCATGCCCGGACTCGTCAACAGCCACCACCACGGCGGACTGTCGAACTGCCTCCTCGGCTGCGGCGACGCGCCACTCGAGCTCTGGCTGTCGGAGATGTGGGCGCGTCGCGACGTCGACCCGTACCTCGACGCGCTCTGGGGCTGCCTCCTGCTCCTGCGCTCGGGCGTGACCACGGTGATGCACAACCACGTGCGCTGGATCCCTCCGGCCGGCCGGGCCCTGGCTGACGACGCGGAGCGCATCCTCCGCGCCTACGCGGACGCCGGGCTGCGGGTGGCCTTCTCCATCGCGATGAAGGAGCGGCGCCGCGTCGTCTACGCGGACGACGAGACGTTCCTGGCATCGCTGCCGGCAGCACTCGCCTCGCGACTCGCGCCGCAGCTTGGCGCGCAGAGCCTTTCGGCTCCCGACTACCTCGCGCTCTTCGGCGAGCTTCACTCGCGTCACGGGCAGACGGGAGGCTCCCGGACTCGCGTGCTCCTGAGCCCGGCCAACCTCCAGTGGTGCTCGGACGGGCTCCTCGCCGACATCAAGCAGTGGGCCACGACGCGCCGGGCCGGGATACACCTGCACCTCGACGAGACTCCCGCCCAGCACGAGTGGGCGGTGCGGACGCTCGGCCGGACACCGGTCGCCCACCTCCACGACCTCGGTTTCCTCGGCCCGGAGGTCTCGTGCGCGCATGGCGTCTGGCTGACCGACGCCGATCTCGATCTCCTCGGGCAAAGCGGCGCGACGATCTGCCACAATCCGAGCTCCAACCTGCGCCTCCGGAGCGGGACGGCGCGGCTCGGCGCCATGCTGGAGCGCGGCATCCCCGTCGCTCTCGGCATCGATTCCAACGGCCTGAACGACGATCACGACATGCTCCAGGAACTCCGTCTGGCCTGGACCCTTCAGCGGCCAATCGGCCATCGCGGGGCGGGCCTCGGACCGGCCGACATCCTCCAGATGGCCACGCGGAATGGCGCCGCCGCCTGCGGGTTCGACGACGTGGGCACGCTCCAGGTGGGCAAGCGAGCCGATGCCGTCCTCGTCGATCTGGAGCGCATGGCCGACCCGTGCGGGCTTTCCGACGGCGTCCCGCCGCTCGACGTCCTGCTGCAGCGCGGGCGCCGCGCCCATGTCGACGCCGTCGTGGTCGACGGCGACCCCGTCTTCCTCGACGGCCGCCCGACACGAGTCGACCAGGATGCCGTCGCATCCGAACTCCGAGCCCGCCTGGCGCGGCCACTGACGCCGGCAGAACAGGAGCGGCGCGAGATCGCCCGCGCTCTCCGGCCGTTCATCCGCTCGTTCTATGACACGTGGCGCTGACCGGCCGGTACCGGGGCCAACGCCGCAGGTGGGCGTTGTTCGGCGGCCTGCTAGAGAGCGCCGAGGAGGTCGAGAAGCTCAGGTGAAGGTCAACCGCGCGCTGAAGTTCTACGAGGAGGTGCTGGGGTTCGGGTACCTCCACTACGGGCTCTGGGACGGGGACCCGCTCACGCTCGATGGCCTGAAGGCCGCGCAGGAACGGTACGCGGACTTGCTGTGCAGCGTCATTCCGCCCGGAGTGACGTCCGTGCTCGATGCAGGCTGCGGGACGGGAGGGAACGCGCTGAAGCTCCGCGCGAAGGGATACGACGTCGAGGGGCTCTCACCGGACCCGTACCAGCGCGAGGTGTTCACGAAGCGCACCGGGCTCGTGTTCCACCTCGGGCGGTTCCAGGAGTTCGAGCCGCCGAGGACGTACGACCTCGTCTTCATGAGCGAGTCGTCCCAGTACGTGCCGCTGGAGCGGCTGTTTCCCGCCGCCGCCCGCGCGGCCGCTCCCGGCGGGCACCTGCTCGTGTCGGACTACTTTCCCCTCGTGAAGGACGGCTCGCGGATGACGAAGAGCGGCCACCCGCTCGACAGGTTTCTCGCCGAGGCGCGGAAGCACGGGTTCTCGCTGCTGCGCGAGGAGGACATCACCGAGCGGGTGGCGCCCACGCTCGACCTCGCTCGCGACTTGCTCGAGCGATTCGCAATTCCGGCGGCCCGGCTCGCAGCGGAGACGCTCGCGCAGAAGAGGCCGTGGCTCTTCCGGCTCGGGAAGTGGCTCCTGCGCAAGCGCATCCGCAAGCTTTACGAGCAGCGGGTGCTGCTCGACAGTGCTCAGTTCAAGCGGCTGAAGCGCTATCGGGTGTTCCTGTTCCGGGCGCCGGCGCGGGACGCGGCGACCGACCCGCAGGGAGGCATGGATGACCCGCGGCGCGGCCCGTGAGCGGGCGACGGGAGGCGACGTGAACGCGACGCTCATCATTCCCCAGTACCCCGCGATCCTCGGCACCGAACCCGACCAGGCGCAACGAGGAAGGCGTGAAGTACAAGGATCTCGAGGCGAAGCCGCCGGAACACCACACTGACGAGGAGCTGGCCGAGATCTATCGGCTCGATGCGAGCGAGGAGATTCGTGGGGCGGTCCCGCGCTACCGGGAGGACGTCGCTGTCGGCGATACGCCGCCCGCCATGGCGGAGGGACCAGCGGCCAGCGAGATCAGATCGGAGATCGGACCGGATTCGATCTTGCGAGGAGGGCGGAGAGGAGAGAGAATCGCGCACGCCGCGCCCACCCGACGAAGCTGGAGCCCTGCCGGGCCAGTCTCTGATTCTTGGCGGCAGAGGCCGGGAGTGACCCCTGGACCAGGACGAAGGTGCCCAGATGCGGATGCCCGTGACCTTCTACAGCGAAGGCGTCAAGCTCGCCGGCGATGTCTACTCTCCCCCCGGCCTCACGCAGGGCGAGAAACGCGCGGGGCTCGTTCTCTGCCATGGCTACACCGGCGTCAAGGACCTCTATCTCCCCGACAACGCGCGGGTGCTCACGGAGGCCGGCTACGTCGTCCTGACCTTCGACTACAAAGGCTGGGGGACCAGCGACGGCGTGCGAAGCCGGCTCGCGCCGTACAGCCGGGTGGCGGACGTGCAAGCCGCGCTGACCTTCCTGAGTACTCTGCCGGCGGTGGACCCCGAGCGCCTCGGCCTGTACGGGACCAGTTATGGTGGCGCGACCGTCACGTGGGTCGCGGCGCTCGATGAGCGCGTCAAGTGTGTCGTCAGCGTCGTCGGGATCGGGAACGGCACGCGCTGGATGCGGAGCGTCCGGCGGCCCGACGAGTGGCACGACCTTCTGGAACGCGCCCGCGCCGACCGCGTCCAGCGCGCCCTCGAGGGCCGCTCGACCTTCGTCGATCGCGCCGAGATCCTGCTGCCAGATCGGCAGTCGGCCGAGCTTGCCGCGGCGGCGCGGCGACAGCTGGCCGCCGCCGTCAACGCGATTCCGCTCGAGTATGTCGACGAGACGATGCAATTCAATCCGGAATGGGTCGTCGACAAGATCGCCCCCCGGCCGGTTCTCTTCGTGACGACCGACGACGACCGCCTCGTGCCCCCGGAGGAGTCGGAGCAGCTGTATCGGCGGGCGGGCGACCCCAAGAAGCTCGTCGTCCTGAA
>CAZWXA010000054.1:10177-14532 GCA_964637755.1 uncultured bacterium
GGAGGTGCATGATGAAATACGGCATCGTCTTGCCCGTCTGGCAACTGTCAATCAGGGATGCGGAGAGCCTGACCCTCAAGGCCGAGGAGCTGGGTCTGGATGGAGTGTTCACACCGGACCACATCCTGGCGCCGGCCGCCACGAGGCAGCACTACGGGCCGACGTGGCCCGATCCGTTCTCGCTGCTCGCATACCTGGCGGGTCGCACCCGCCGCATCCAGCTGGGCGCCAGCGTGATCATCCTTCCGTACCGCAACCCGCTGGTCACGGCCAAGGCTGCGGCCACGGTCGATCAGGTGTCGGGCGGACGACTGATCCTCGGCGTGGGCGTCGGCTGGGACGAGGAAGAGTTCCGCTACCTGAACCTGCCATTCCAGCAGCGGGGCAAGATGAGCGACGAGTACATCCGCATCATCAAGGCGGCCTGGAGCAGCGACCTGCCGAGCTTCGAGGGCGCCTACTTCAAGTTCTCGAACGCAGCATTCTCCCCTCGGCCGCTCCAGCAGCCGCCGCCGATCTGGGTGGCCGGATCGCCGGGCATCCTGTCCCGGCCGTCGATACAGCGGGCGGCTGCCCTGTCCGACGCCTGGCATCCGCTCGGCCTGAGCCTCGACGACCTCGAGAAGGGGATTGCCCAGGTGCGGGAGGCGGCAACCCGGCTCGGGCGCCGCGACGGACCGACCTTCGCCCCCCGCAACGCGTTGGCCCTCACGCGAGCCGACAAGGGCGCCGGACGAGCCGCGTTCGAGGGGTCTCCACAGGAAGTCGCCGCCGACATCCGCCGGGCACGGAGCCTGGGTGCCGAGTACCTCACCTTCGACCTGCCTCGCGGTGACGTGCCCGGCATGATCGCGGCCATGGAACGGTTCGTCACGGAGGTGAAGCCGGCCGCCGGCTAGGTCGCCCTCGGGCGCCGGCCGGCCGCCGTCACCTCGTGAGCCCCATGGTGCGCGGCAGCCACAGCACCACCTCGGGGACCAGCATGATCACGCCGACGTTCAGGACCTGCACGACCAGAAACGGCACGACGCCGCGGAAGATCTCAGCCGTCGGGACCTCCGGCACCGAACCCCGGAGGACGTACACGTTGAGCCCCACCGGCGGCGTGATGAGGCCGATTTCGATCATCTTCACGACGAGGATGCCGAACCAGATCATGTTGAAGCCGAGCGTCTCGACGATGGGCCCGAAGATCGGGAGCGTGAGCGCCATCATGCCGATGGCGTCGACGAAGCAGCCGAGGATCAGGTAGACGCCGAGGAAGCCGATCAGCACCCACCACCGGGAGATCGGCAGCGACACGATGAAGTCCGTCGCGCGCTGGGTGAACCCCGAGAAGGCGAGGAGCCGGCTGAAGATGAGCACGCCGGCGATGATGATGAAGATCATCACGCTCACCTTGCCGGTCTCGAGGAGCCCTTCGGCCAGCGTGTGGCGGGTGAGGCGCCCGAGCGCCAGCGCGATGACGAACGTCCCGAAGGCCCCGATGCCGCCCGCTTCGGTGGGCGTGAAGACGCCCCAGTAGATCCCGCCGAAGACGATGACGAAGATGACGAGGAACGACCAGTTCCCCGCCTTGAAGACCGACGCGATCCGCTCCGGCCACGCCACCCGGGGGGTGGGCGGCGCCAGCGCCGGGTTCCGGCGCGCCATGACGTAGATGAGCGCGGCGAACGTGGCCGCCTCCATGAAGCCGGGGATGAACCCGGCGATCAGGAGCGGGCCGATGGAGGACTCGGTGAGGAGGCCGTAGACGATCATCACCACGCTCGGCGGGATCAGCGCGTCCATGGCGGCGCCGGCGGCCACCGACCCCGTCGCGAGCCGCCGGTCGTACCCGTGGCTCAGCATCTCCGGCACGGCCATGCGCCCCATCACGGCCGCCGTCGCCGTGCTCGAGCCCGAGATCGCGCTCCAGAGCGCGGTCCCCCACGTCGTCGCGATGGCGAGGCCACCCGGCAGGTGCCCCACCCAGGCCTTCGCCATCTTGTAGAGGTCGGTGGTGATGCCCGCCGAGGCGGCGAACGAGCCCATCATGATGAAGAACGGCACGACGACGAGCGTGTAGCTCGACACCTCCGAGTGCGGCACGCCGCCGGCCAGGACGCCGGCCGCCCCGAAGCCGCGGAGCGCGATGAGCCCGCCGATCCCCGCCGCCGCCGTCACGAAGGCGATGGGCATGCCGAGGGCGACGAGCACCAGGACCGCGGCCATGCCCAGGACGGCGACCGTGAAGGGGTCGATCATGACGGGCCTCGCCGGGCGAGGGCGTGGACGTTCTCGCCGATCTGGAGGAGGAACCGGAGACAGAGCAGCGCGCAGCCGGCGGGCACCGCCAGCTTCGACCACCAGGTCTGGAGGGAGGCGGTCGGGGTCACGTCCCCCATCTGCCAGGCCTGCCAGGCCGAGAGCCCGCTGAACCACGTGAGCACGGCGAAGGCGACGAGGGCCACGCTCAGCGTGAACACGTCCACCGCGTGCCGCGCCCTCGCCGGGAGGTGCTCGTGGAGAATGTCCAGCCCGACGTGGCCCCGGCGCGCCTGGACCCACGAGAGGGCGAGGAACACGGCGGGCGCGATCAGGAGCTGGGTCGCCTCGAGGTGGCCCGGCAGCGGGCGGTTGAAGAGGTAGCGCATGAGGACCTCGGCCGTGACGTAGAACATGAGGAGAAAGAGCACCATGGCCGAAAAGAGGTTGAGCGTGGTCTCCAGGCCCTCGAGGACGCGGACCACGGGGCGCACGCGGCGGGAGGCCCCCGTGATCTCGCGCAGCGCGGCCTCCGGCAGCCGGTCCATCACCGATCCTCCCGTGTGGCCGTCAGTGCGAACACCACCGAGGCCGCGTCCTTGACCATGTGGGTCTCCAGGCGGGGTTCGTCCATCGCACACGCCTCCCGATACGAGCTGGATTCGAGTTCGCCGGATCGTCCGTTTCCAGACAGTGGCGCTATCCTACCGGATAGACGACCGCGAAGCGAAGACCGGAGCGCATGGGGGTTGGCGATCGCCGGGAAATCCTCCTCGTGTTCCTGCCGCCGGGCTCGTGTCACAATCTGGACCCGCGCCCTCATACCGCTCACGGGAATCGCCGGGGGACAGCAGCAGCCCTTCCTGTCGATATTGCCTGATCGAGCGGTGAGCGGCGGCGCTGCCTACGACGCGCTCGTGGCCGCGACCGCGACGCATCATGGCGCCGAACTCGTCAGTTGCGACCGGCGCGCCGCAGTCATCACTACGAGCGCTACAGCAGACAGCCTGGTTGCTCCGGCAGCCCCCTCGCGGCTAAGATGGCGTCATGATCAGGGGGCTCAAGCAGAAGCTCGACTACGATGACTACGCCGGCATCCCGCCGGACCGGAACCGGCACGAGATCGTCGACGGAGACCTCTACGTGACGCCCGCGCCCAGCCCCTTCCACCAGCGGATGTCCAAACGGCTCCAGCGCAACCTCGAGGCCTATTTCGAGGGCGGCGGGCTCGGTGAGGTCTTCGACGCCCCCATCGACCTGATCCTCACGCCTCACGACGTGGTCCAGCCTGACATCGTGATCGTGAGCAACCCCGCCCAGATCTCGCAGCGCGGGATCGAAGGGGCGCCGCTCCTCGTCGTTGAGATTCTCTCCCCGTCCACGCGCAACCAGGACCGCAACGTGAAGGGGCGTCGCTACGCGGAGCTGGGCGTTCCGCACTACTGGATCGGAGACCCCGAGGGGCGGCGGCTGGAGTGCTACCGGCTCGAGGCGGGGAAGTACGCGCTCATCGCCCAAGGCGAGGGCGACGTCGTCGTCAGCCATCCGGACTGGCCCGGGCTCCACATCACTCTGGCCGACCTCTGGAGCTGAGGGCCGGGGCACCGGCTCCGAGGCTCGAGCACCTCGACCGTCAGCCGAGCAGCCCTGCGGCATGCCCGATGGCGTCACGTGTGATGCAGGGCGGCGGCGGTGCCCGGCGTCAGCCAGCCGTGAAGCCGCCGTCGACCACCAGCTCGGCGCCGGTCATGAACGACGAGTCGTCACTGGCGAGGAAGACGGCGGCGGTCGCAATCTCGCGCGGGTAAGCGATCAGACCCCCTCGGAGTTCCGCATCAGTTCCCAGTCCGTCAGAGCCTGATCGAACGCCTCCTGCTCCAGCCGCTCGTCCGCGGCAGCCGGGTGAGGGGCGAGATGGTCCCGGACACCGTCCTCGCGGGTGTCCGAGGCTCATTCCCCGCGGCCGCTTCCGAGCAGGCGCCCGGCGGCGCGGATCCTGGCCGGATCGAAAGGCGGCTCCATCAGGAGGATGAGCCGTTCCACCCCGAGCTGCTGGAGGGACATCCGGGCCGGCGACTCCGGCTCGAGGTACGAGTCCCGCAGCCCTC
>CAZWXA010000055.1:0-14321 GCA_964637755.1 uncultured bacterium
AGGCGACCCGGACGATCCCGATCGCCCTGGCCCTGGCCGGCGATCCGGTACGAACCGGGCTGGTGGCGAGCCTCGCCCGGCCTGGCGGGAACGTCACGGGCCTGACACTCATGGCTCCCGAGCTCGCCGGGAAGCGGCTGGAGCTCCTCAAGGAGGTTGTCCCCGCGGCGACGCGGGTGGCTCTGCTCCTGAATCCAGACAACCCGATGCATGCGGGCCACTGGAGCGAGGCGCAGCGTGCCGCGCAGGTGCTGGGTGTGGGGCTTCGATCCCTCGAGGTCCGAGCCGCGCCCGACCTGGACCGCGCGCCGTCCACGGTGACCTCCTGGCGCGCCCACGCGGTCTGGGTGTTGAACGATCCCCAGATCGAACAGGCTACGCCACGCCGTGACGAGGGAGGTCAGCTCCGCCCCCGTCGCGCACCCGTTGTTGTGCAGGAGGTCGGCGAAGGTGCTGCTTCCGCTCACCGGGTTCAACGGCGGGTGGTGGGTGAAGGGCGCGGCGACGAACGGAATGTCAGGGAAGAACGGCGCCGCGGTCTCGATCAGGGGCGAGGGCCGAACGGCACCGTGGTCGCGGGGCCGGTGGGCATGAACGACTCCGGCGCGCGGCCGGGCGGGGGTGATTCGTGGACCTGAAGGCCGAGTTGAGCGTGAAGCTCGAGGCGGGCCCGCTCGTCCAGAAGCTCCTCACCGACATCGGCGGCCCTCTCGCGAACCTGCGCGCCGTGGCATCGCCGGTCAGCGGGACGCGGCTCGCGGGCGCGAGTGCCGGCGCCGCGCGGCTCGACATCACCGGCGTCGGCGACGCGGCCGCGCGGCTGGCGCAGCAGATGACCCCGCTGATCGGCTCCCTCCCCGCGGCGGGCGCGGTGCTCGGGCCGCTCACGACGAGCCTCGAGCTGGTCGAGAAGCTGAGCGTCGGGGACCTCGCGGGCCAGCTGCGGTCGCTCAGCGACAAGCTCTCGCGCGAGCTGTCGGGCTCGCGCGAGGGCGGGTTCATCGCGGTCCTGCTGCGTCTGGGCGACGTGCTGGCGACGGCACCCGAGGGCAGGGCGCTCCTCGAGCTGCTCACCGCGCTGACCCGAGCGGGCGGCGCCGAGCTGCCGGCGGGCATCCTCTCGTTCCCGAACGCGCTCCCGGCCGCCGACAACCTCGTGCGGGCGATCGGCGGCCTGATGGCGCTCGAGTCGGTCCTCTCGGAGGCCGACCGGCTCACGGGGCTCATGGCCGAGCAGGTCGACGCGCCGGCGCTCTCGGGGAAGGTGAGCGCGGTGCTCGCCTGCTTCGGGGAGGGGCCGTCGTCGCTCGCGAGCTTCGTGACCCGCCTCGATCCGGCCAGCCCCGCGGAGGTGCAGTCGGCGGTCGCGGCGATCGGGCTCTGCGCCGAGAAGCTCGAGGCGCTCCGGGCCGATCTGGCGGCGGCGATGGGGTTCGGCGAGGCGACGCTCGTGTACCTCGACGTCGGCCAGGTGCAGGCGGAGCTGGAGGCCGCCGCGGCGATGGTGCGCTCGGCCGATCTCGCTCCCGTCGAGCGGGCCGCGCAGTCGATCGCCGACCTGCTGCGCCCGCTCCTCGCCGCCGACCTGAGCACCCTCCCGTCGTTCAGCCTCGAGCAGCTGCTCGCCACGATCGAGGGTCGAGTGGCCGAGTTCGCGGGCAAGATCCGCGAGTTCGACGGCGCGGCGCTGGCGGCGCCGCTCCAGCAGGGAATCGGCGCGCTGACGGGCATCGTGAGCGCCCTCGCCGACGTGCTCGGCCAGGTGACGATCTCCATGCGCGCCGCGCTCGACCAGGTACGCCAGGGGGTGGCGGCGCTCCCGTTCGATCAGATCGCCGTGGCCGTGCGGACGGCCCTCCAGCCGATCACGGAGGTCCTGGACGCGATCCGCCGCCTGGTCGAGGAGATCGAGAGCGCGCTCAGAACCGCTGCGGAGTCGACGACGCAGGCGCTCGGGCAGGTCGAGCACGTGGTCGAGGAGTTCAAGGCGGCGGTCGACGCACTGTTCGGCGAGGCGAAGGCCTTCGTCGCGACCCTGCACCTCGACCAAGTGGTGGGGCAGGTGGCCGACAGGGTCAAGGCGTTCGCCGACGTGCTGGCGAAGGCGCAGATGCAGCCGTACTTCGACACGGCGGCCGGCGCCATCGAGACGACGGCCGACGTCATCTCGGCGGTCCCGTTCGGGCTGCTCCCCGACTCGATGAAGGCGGAGCTGGACGCTGCGGTCAAGCCGATCAAGGAGGCCGATGCCGGCGCGGTGCAGATCGAGATCGAGGACCTGCTCCAGATCACGGAGGGCCGGTTCCAGCTTCGCGCGGAGCTGGAGCCGGCGATCGCCCAGATCAGGCAGAAGTACGACGAACTCCTCGCCGCCATCCGGGCGCACGACCCGCACACGTACGTCGCGCAGCTCGACGCGAAGCTGACGGAGGTGACGGCGAAGGTGCACGAGCTGACGCCCGACCTCACCCTGGCGCCCGTCCAGGACGCGATCGACCAGGTGAAGGCACGGGTGGCGTCGCTCGACCCGGCCGCCCTGCTGGCCCCCGTCGACGGCGCCTTCGCGCAGGTGCTCGCGGCCCTCGACCAGTACTCGCCCGACCGGCTCATCGCGCCCGTCGAGCAGCGGCTCACGGCCGCCCGGGACAAGCTGGTCTCAGACGTGAAGCTCCGGGAGTGGGGTCCCGCGCTCGACACGCTGGCCGGGCAGGCCGACGGGCTCATCAACCGGTTCGACCCGGCCCGGCTCGAGCCACAGATCAGGGGCGCGATCGAGGAGGCGCGGCACCTCCTCGATCGCTTCCCCGATCTGAAGCTGACCGGGAACCTCGGGAGCCTCTTCGCCCTGCTCCTTACCGGGAGCCGTGTCAGGATCTACCCGTGGACGTTCGAGGTCGTGGCGGGCTGGCTCGGGCCGAGATCCGGGACGTCGGATCTCATCGCGCGCGCCACCCGGATCGCCGACGCCGTTGCCCGCACCCGCGCCGCGGTGGGGGCGATCGACCCCGGGGCGATCGCGGCCGGCGTGAGCCAGCGGGCTCGCGCGCTGCAGGCCGCGGTCGCGGCGCTCCCGGACGGGTCGGATGCGCGGCGTGAGCTGCAGGTCGCGACCGCCCGGATCAACGTGGAGACGAGGCTCGGCCCCCTCGCGGGCAACCGCTCCCGGTACCTGGAGGCGCTCACGCGCTCCGCGACGCTCGCCGAGACGCTCCGGCGGATCGGGCTCTCGGAGGTCGACGTCACGATCGCCCGGCTCAGGCAGGCGCTCGGGCCCCTCCGGGTCGTCACCGATCTCACCCGGGGGATCGCCGCGCACGCCGGCCTTCCGGGCCTGGAGAGCGGCTTCGCGGCCGCGATGCGAGGGCTCCTCGACGTGGCGACGCCCGCGCGGCTCACCGCCATCGCGCTGCCGATCTTCATCGCGCTGCGCGAGCGCATCCGGGCGCTCGTCGACGCGGTGCTGGCGCCCATCCGGGCCGGCATCGCCGAGACGACCCGGCTCGTGGACGCCATCGACCTGGCCCCGCTCCGCGCGGCGGTCGGCGGCGTATTCCGGGAGGCGCGCGGGCAGATCGAGGCGCTCCAGCCGAGCCGGCTGCTCGCGGCGCCGCTCGCCGCGATGGACGCGCTCCGGGCCGACGTGGCCGCCTTCGATCCGCTCGCGGCGCTCCGGGCCGTCATCACGGCGCTTCGCGACACGGTCGAGCGCATCCTCGGCACGCTCCGGGCCGAGACGATCCTCGCCTCGCCCCTCGCGATCTACGACGACATCCTGGCGGCGCTCGGCTCCCTCGACGTCGAGGTGCTCATCGCGCCGATCCTCGACCTGCTCGACCAGATCGCGGGACAGGTCGAGGATGGGCTCACCCGCACCGTGGCGGCGTTCAAGAAGCTCCAGGACTCCCTGCCGAGCGGCGAGGGCTCGACGCTCGAGCTCGTCGCCAGCGTCAGCATCGGGTTCTAGCGATGCCGGCGGTCCTGACGCACCAGTCGATCATGCTGATGGCGCGGGAGCGCCTCCGCCAGGTGCGGGACGCGCTGCAGGCGCGGCTCAACTCGGGGGGCAGCACGCTCACGATCACGGCGCCTGACGGGAGCGTCGTGACGCGGCCCCGGGCGGGCGGGCCGCAGACCGACCTCGAGCACCGGCTCCTCTTCCTCGCCACGCGGGCGTGGGACATGATGAGCGGGCCGCCGATCCCGTCCCTCGAGACGCCCGCGTTCCCGCAGGCGCCCTTCGGCGACGTGAACAAGTTCGCGGTCATGGGCTCGATGGGCCCTGACATCACGGCGTTCTCGGCGATCTTCGCCCCGGGCCAGGCCTGGGTCTTCGACACCGTCCACAAGGGCTCGCCCGACCAGCATCGCGAGTACGTCGTCGCCCGGACGACGGATTTCGTCTTCTCCCTCTACTTCGGCGCGGTGGGCGCGATCCTCGAAGACCACCGGCTCGAGGCGCCGGAGCGGCGCGAGGCCGTCCTGGCGATGCAGGGCTATGCCCTCGGGCATCTCTGCCACATCGCCGGCGACGTGATCTCGCACCCGTACGTCAACGACGTCGAGTGGCACGAGCGGACGACCTCCCACCGGAAGTTCAGCCATGCGGGTGGAGAGGGGGCGATCGACGCGCAGGTCGCGCGGCAGGTCCTCCTCCGGAAGAGCACGCGCGAGGGGCAGGGCTGGGATGCCTGGTGGCCCACCGTCGACGAGGTGCCCTCGCATTTCTTCACCGCGTACGCGGAAGCGCTCGCGACGGTCCACGAGTCCGGCACGCTTCCGAGGGCCCGGTGCTTCGGCGAGTTCCTGGAGCGGTTCGACGCTCTCGGGCCGCCCGGCGTCAGCGCCGACTTCGTGCGCGACGGCTACCACTTCTATCGCCACGCGATCCTGAGCCACGCCTACGGGCTCGGCCAGTGGGGCTGGGTGGGCACGCTCGTGAGCCTGCTGGTCCCCATGGTGGCGGTCTTCCCCATCGCGGCTGCCCTGCCGAACGCGGGCCGCCTGTTCAGGCCGGCAGGACGCGAGAACGATCGCGCCTGGCCGGAGCTGCTCGCGCTGCCGATCGCGCTCGGCTCGCCCATCGCCCTCGGGTACGGGGTGTGGCTCCTGACGCTCTCCACGATGGGCGTCGAGGCGCGGAGCACCTTCGGGATCCTGAACCTGGCGATCCCGACCGTGCTGGCCGTCATCTACTTCACCGATGTCGCCGTCGACATGCGGATGCCGCCCTGGCTTCGCTGGCTGCTCTTCGTCGCCCTGCCCCTCGCCTCGAGCCTCGCCCTGCTGGTGACCGCCAGTGCGGAACTGGCCAGCGAGGATCGAAAGGTACTCGGTGGCGCGACACTCGTCTACGCGCTCCCGGCGTTCTACTTCGCCGTGTTCTTCCTCACCTACGGGATCGCCTTCCTGGGCGAGCGGGAGCTCCTCGGCGACGACACGGCCAGGATCGCCTACATCGTGATCTTCACGGCGCTCCTGGCGCTGATCCTGTTCCTGGTCCTGGCGCTCAGCCTGTCGAAGTCGATCCGCGACGCGCGGATCCCCGAGGACCCGGACCCGTTCCCGGCGGAGGACCGGCACTTCGTCCGCCTCTTCGACGACGCCACGCTCTACGCGGACGGCGAGGGGCAGCGCGTCTTCCCGTCGGCCGGCCGCAAGCTGCTGAAGCTCTGGTGGGACGGGCCGGGGGAGATGCACGTCCGGTCGAGCCGCTACCAGCTCGAGTGGAGCCTCGACGGGACGACCGCGCGCCAGACCGTGCCGGCGCCGATCGCGCCCACGACGCTCGAGGAGTACCGCGCCTTCCTCACCGCGACCGTCACGGACGGCTCGGGCGCGACCGGCAACCTCAAGACGGCGCGGGTCTACCCGGCGGACCTCGACTACCAGCTCCCGCCCGGCGCCGTGTTCTCGGACCACGGCGACGATGCCGGCGCGGAGACCCGCGAGGACCACGACCGCGAGGCCGCGAAGTTCACGAAGCTCGGTGGGAGCGAGACCGACGATCCGTTCATCCTGCGCCACGCCCCCAAGCCGGCCCAGGCGGTCCGCTTCGGCCCGGGTGGACCGGTGGCGGGCGGACCGCTTGGCGACCCCTGGGATGGCAAGGACGGCTATCGGTACGTGGCCGAACCGGCCGAGGACACACCCGGCGACACGCTCATGGACTACGCCGCCGACGTCGCCGCGATCCTCTGCATGGCGGCCGTGCCCGACCTGGCCGAGTCGACGGTCGTGGGGGCGCTCCTGAACCGCAGCGACGTGTCCGGGCATCCGGTGACGTCGTCCATCGGCGCGGTGGCCCAGGTCTTCCGCAACTGGTCCCTCGATCGCCGCCGCCTGAACGAGTGGCGGATGATGGTGGCCGGCGGCGCGGTGAGCGAGAAGCGGGGGCACCCGGAGCGGTCAGACGCGGCGATGCGCCGTCCGACCGTCGCCGACTGGCATCCCGACCCGACGCTCGCCGACGCCGAGCAGGTCGCCAACGCCCTCGGCTGGGTCCCGCTCCTGCGCCAGTGGCTCGATCTCGTGAAGACGGGCGAGGACCTCTTGGCCGGCACCGCCCGGCGGCCGAACGAGTTCAGGAACCTCGACCTGAGCCGGGCGGTCGCGTTCCTGTTCGATCTCCCGGCGCCCGCGGCCCTGGCCGACGCGTGACCTGCCGAGCGGTGGCGCAGGGAGCAGGCGCGAGGCTCCTCGCGTGGGGAGTGACTGATGGCGGAGGCCCCGGGGACTTCCCGGCCCATGCTTGAGCGACGTCGGGCAGATCACGATCTTCGTCTGGCGGCGGCGCGCCGTCGCGCGCGAGGGCGAGCCCGAGCCTCTCAGACCAGGGGCTCTTGACTCGGCCCCCCGAGCGGGCGATCATTTCGTCTCGCGGGCGGGCTCGGTCGGCTGGCCTACCCCCAAGACAGGAAAGCAAGCCGATGACATCGGCCGACGATTCATTCAACGCGACTGGGGCCAACGGTGAACCCGACGCTCGTGGTGGCGCTCGCGCAGTATGCCAGCGTGGTGGGGAACGCGCCCGCCACAGTGGCGAAGGCGTGTCGTCTGATGGAGGTCGCTGCCCGGCAGGGAGCGGATATTGTGCTCCTGCCGGAATACTCCAATACCGAGTACTTCGCGCAGCACCGCGATTACGGGTATCTGGACTATGCCGAGACGGACGATGGGCCCTCCATGTCGCAGATCCGCCGAACGGCCCGCGATCAGAAGGTGTGGGTGGCTGCGAACTTCTACGAGGACGCGGGAGGCGGGCATCTCTACAACACCACCGCTCTGGTCGACCGGGGCGGGGCGATTGTCGGCAAGTACCGAAAGACCCACCCGGCCGCGATCAAGAGCCTGGAGAAGATCTATTTCCGGTATGGCAGTCAGTTTCCCGTGTTCCCGGTCGAGGGCTGGCGAGTGGGCATCATCACCTCCGACGACAATTTCTATCCCGAGGCCACCCGCTGCGTCGCGCTGGCCGGAGCGGAGGTGATCCTGATGCCCCATGCCGTGATTCGCGGAATCCTCTGGGAGGAGCTGTTCCAGACGCGAGCCTTCGAGAACTCGACCTACGTCTGCCTCGCAAACAAGATCGGAGTCGAGCAAGCCTTTGACTTTTGCGGCAAGAGCCTCGTCGCCGACCCGTTCGGCACCATCCTGCAGGTCGCTGATGACGGCACGGAAGGCGTCCATTTGGCACCGCTCCAGATCGATCAAGTCCGCGCTGCCCGAAAGCGCTTCCACCTGTATCGCGACCGCCGTCCAGACCTGTACCGGCGTCTCGTTCAGGAAACGGATCTCTTCGGCCGGCAAGATGTGTGACGGCGCGGGACACGCCGGCGAGTCTGACGGCCGAGGGATCGCCCCACCCGCCCCGTGAAGCGTATCGCTCGGTCGGGCGCGCGGATCTCGAACCCGGCCGTGCCACGCTAAAGGAGGCGCACGATGCGTGTGTTCATCACCTACAAGCTCCGCAGGGGTGTATCGCGGGACCGCTATCGGCAATGGTCCAGGGAGGTGGATCAGGTGGTCTTGGCGCGACAACCCGGTGTGCTGAGCTACGCGGTCTTCGAGGTGGTGGGGACCCCAAAGGGCGAGGCGCCGTCCGACTTCGTGGAGGACATCGAGGTCGAGAGTCGAGAGGCGTGGGAGAAGGTAAACGGATATCCGGAAATGCAGCCTGTCGTCAAGGAATGGCTGGAGCTGTGTGACCCCGACTCGGTGTCGGTCGTGTACGCCTCGCCGATCTGACGCCGTTCGAGGCCCAGAGCGGATCGCTCAGGCTGCGGATCACGGTGACGTCGTCCCGGCAAGGCCTGTGGAGTCAACTTGCGAGAGGGAGGGGAGCAATGGAAAGGGAACCGGAGGAAGTCGCCCGGCCTGGGCGTGCGCAGATGACCCGTCGCCAGCTTCTGATTGGGGCGGCTGCCGGTGGTGTCGGTCTGTCGCGGCCGGGTCGCCGAGCGTGGGCACAGGAACGGCCACTCGTGATCGCGTGGCCGAACACGCCCCCCAAGATCGACCCCCCAACGATCAACCAGATCGTCGAGCACGAGTTGGTCGCGAACGCCTACGAGCGGCTGTTCGAGTTCCGGTCGTCCAAGCGTGCGGACGGGACCTTCATCCAGACGCTCCAGGCGTCGGGCGAAGGCCTGATCGAACCCGCGCTGGCGGAGAGCTGGGAAGTGTCGTCGGACCGCCGGACCTACACGATTCGGCTGCGGAAGGGCGCCAGGAGCCCGTCGGGCAACGAGCTCACCTCTGAGGACGTACGGTGGAGCTGGCAGCGGCGCTTCGACTTGAAACAGGACTTCTTCCTCCGCATCATCAACTTCCCTTCGATGAAGGGCTTCGCGATCGTCGACAAGTACACCTTCCGGATGACGACGGAGAAGCCGAACGTGTTGTTCTTCCCCGTCCTCGCGTTGCCGCACAACGGGATTCAGGACAGCACCGAGGGCAAGAAGCACGCGACCGCCGACGATCCCGCGGCGGGGGAATGGTTCAAGCGGAACACCGCGGGGTTCGGCCCCTACACCGTGTCGGAGTTCAAGCCGGGGCAGCAGGTCGTCCTCAAGGCGAATCCCGGCTATTGGGGTGGAGCGCCCCCGATCGCCACCGTCGTCATGAAGGAGGTGCCGGAATCGGCGAATCGGCTGGCGATCTTGCGCGCCGGCGACGCCGATATTGCCGAGAACCTCGCGGCTCGAGAGCGGAAGTCCCTCGAGGGCGCCCCGGGAGTCAAGCTCGTGGTCTTTGAGCCCTCGAACGCGTCGTCGTGGCTCGCGCTGACCAACACGATCAAGCCATTCGACGACAAGCGCGTCCGCCAGGCGGTCTCGTACGCGGTCCCCTACGAGGAGCTCCTCAAGACCGTGACCCTCGGGACGGGCCGACAGCAGAAGAGCCCGCTGCCGGCCCCATACCGCTACTACACCGGGGAGTTCTGGAAGTATCACACCGACCTGAACAAGGCGAAGTCGCTGCTGGCGGCGGCCGGACTGCCCAACGGGTTCGAGACCACCCTGGGCTTCAGCAATGCCAACCCGGAAGACGAAGAGATCGCGACGATCATCCAGTCTGGCCTCGGCAAGGTCGGCATCAAGGTGAACCTCGCCAAGACGCCTTTCGCGGCCTTCACCGAGAAGTGGCTGGGTGCCCAGTACCCGATGGTGACCCTCTATCTTGGCGCCATCGTGCCTGACGCGGCGTACGCGATCCGGCTCTGGTTCTACTACCGGGACAACGTGCTGGACTTCATGCGGTACAACGGGGTCGACGCGAAGCTGGACGAGCTGCTCGCGACGTTCGACGAGGCCAAGAAAAAGCGGTTGACGGAGGAGATCCAGAAGCAGATCGTCGACGATGCGCCGACCGCGTACTTGATGGAACCCGGTGTCCACTTTGCCACGCGGTCGAACCTGAGCGGGGTGGCATACTTCACCGATGGCGGTCAGCGCTTCAATCGCCTCCGGCGAGGGTAACCGCCGCGGAGGCCGTGGCACCCCGGAGGTCCCGATCCACCGCGACGGGCCCCTCCGGGGTCGACACACCCGCCCCACGTGCGACTCCTAGCGTACGTTCTGCGCCGCCTGCTGTTCGTCGTTCCCCAGGCGCTGGGCATTTCCGTCATCACGTTCGTCATCGTCCGCGTCTTGCCGGGGAACCCTGCGCTGGTACTGGCCGGCTCCACGGCCACGAAGGAATCGATCGCGGCCATCGAGCGGCGGCTCGGCCTCGACCAGCCGATCTGGATCCAGTACTGGCGATACCTCAAGGCCGTGGCGACCGGGGACCTGGGCAAGAGCCTCGTCACCAGCCAACCGGTCAGGGAGGATCTGATCCAGCGTCTGCCCGCGACCTTCGAGCTGATCTTCTTCGGCTTGCTGCTCGCACTGCTGATCGGTGTTCCGCTCGGCGTTCTGGCCTCGGTGAGTGGCGGTCGGGGGCTGGCCCACCGGGTCGCGACTCCCTACGGCTTGCTGGCCGGGTCCATTCCCGACTTCTGGGTCGGCCTCATCTTGATCCTCGTGTTCTACTCGTATCTTGGCTGGGCCCCCGCTCCCCTGGGGCAGCTCGCCATCGGCGCCGATCCTCCGGACCGGATCACCGGCATGTACGTCGTCGACTCGCTCGTCACGGGCAACTGGCCGGTCTTCCGCTCCGCGCTCGCGCATCTCTTCCTGCCACTCGGGACTCTCGTGTTCGTCTACATGGCGCCCATCGTGAAGATGACGCGCTCGTCGATGGACGACGTGTTGCAGTCGGCCTTCGTAGAGCACCTCGAGTTGCTTGGGCTTCGGCGCCCCGCAATTCTGCTGAGGGCGCTCCAGAACGCCCTCCCCCCGGTGGTCACGATCGTCGGCGTACTGGTCGGTTATCTCCTCGGCGGAGCCGTGCTCATCGAGATCGTATTCAGCTGGGGTGGCGCCGGGCAGTACGCGGTCCAGGCGATCGTCAACTCGGACTTCGCCGCGACTCAGGGATTCGTCCTCGTGGCCGCCGCGTTCTCGCTGCTCGTATATCTGGCGGTCGACCTCCTGTACTTCGCGATGGACCCTCGCATCCGTCCCTGAGATGGCGACGGGGTCCGCGAATCTGGTCGACACGGTCTCGGGGCGCGCCGGCGCCATCCGCCGCGAGCTGGGGTACATCTGGTATGAGGCCCGGCGGGATCGCGCCTTTCTCTCGGGTGTCGTGATCGTGCTGCTGTCGGTGGCCTTGGCGGCCGCCGGTCCCCTCATCGCGCCGTACGGGCCAGAGGAGATCGATGCGACCGCCATCCTGACGCCCCCGTCCCCGAAGCACTGGTTCGGGACCGACGGCGTGGGCATGGACGTCTTTTCACGCGTGATCGCCGCGCCGCGGATCGACCTGTTCATCGCGCTGGCCTCGACCGCGATCGCCCTGGGGTTGGGGGTACCGCTGGGCGTCCTCGCAGGGTACTTCGGCAGCCGGCGGGGATTCCCGGCGCTGGCCAGCGAGGTTCTCCTGCGAGCCTGTGACGTCGTCCAGGCGTTCCCGGTGTTCATCTTGGCGTTGGCGCTGGTGGCGGCCACCGGCGCGAGCCAGGTCAACGTGGTCGGGGTGCTGGCGTTCCTGCAGGCGCCCGTCTTCCTGCGCTTGACGCGAGGGGCCGCACTCGTCAACCGATCGCGGCTGTTTGTCGACGGGGCTCGCTGTGCGGGGGCGCCAGAATCCGCGGTGGCGCTCCGACACATCCTCCCGAACTCGCTGGCGCCCGCCCTGGTGGCGAGTTCCGTGGCGGTCGGCCAGGCCATCCTCGTCACCGCCGGCCTGAGCTTCGTCGGGGCGGGGGTACCGATTCCCCGGGCCGAGTGGGGCCTGATGATCTCGCAAGGGGCAAAGTTCACGATTCTCGGCCACTGGTGGCCGTCGGTCTTCCCCGGGGTTGTCTTGGGCATCACCGTCATGGGCTACGCGCTCGTGGGCGACGGCCTGCGCAAGCATCTCGATCCCACCACGAGGCACTGAGGGTTGCCCGGCGCCGCCCCCCTCTTAGAGGCGCGCGGCCTCGAGACGCAGTTCACCACTTTCGACGGCACCGCCAAGCCCGTCAACCGCGTGGACCTGGTCATCCATGAGGGCGAGATCGTGGGACTCGTCGGGGAGACCGGGGCAGGCAAGACCGTCCTGGCGCGATCCCTGGTGAACCGAGTGCGGCCACCGGGCCGGATCGTCGGGGGATCGGTCCGGTACCGGGGCACGGACCTCCTGAGTCAGACCGAAGCGGCCTTGCGGGCAGTCCGGGGAACGGACATTGCCTGGATCGGCTCGAACCCCCGGAGTTCGCTCGACCCCGTTCGGAGTGTGGGCCGCCAGCTGGTCGACGTCGTGCGGGCGCACACGAAGTGTTCACGCGGTGAGGCCCGGACACGCGGCGTTGAGCTGCTCACGCGGGTCCAGATCCCCGACCCGGCCCAGCGGATGACCGCGTACCCGCACGAGCTCAGCGGCGGCATGGCGCAGCGCGTAGTTGTCGCGATGGCCCTGGCCCACGACCCGCGTCTCCTGATCGCGGACGAGCCGACGTTCGGACTGGACGTCACCATCCAGATCCAGATTCTGGACCTGATTCGAGACTTGGCGCGGGACACCCGGGCAGCGGCGCTCTTGGTGACGCGGGATCTGGCCGTGGTGGCTCACTACTGCGACACGGTGGCGGTGATGTATGCCGGCGAGATCGTGGAGCAGGCGGCGGTCGGCCGCTTCTTTGCGAGGGCGATGCACCCGTACAGTTTGGCTCTGCTCCGCTCCGCCTTTGCGGCGCGGGGCGAGGAGCGGGGGCTGGCGCTCCGCGGAGCGTCGCCGCGACTGCTGGCTCTCCCATCCGGCTGCACGTTCCATCCCCGCTGTCCCATGGCCGAAGCCGCGTGTCGCAGGGTCGCCCCCACGCTCGAGGACGCAGATGTCGGCCACCGGGTGCGGTGCCTTCGCCGGAGCGAGCTCACCTGATGCCACTCCTGTCGGTGCAGCACCTGGTCAAGCACTTCCCCATCGCGCATGGCCGGGATGTCGTCCACGCCGTCAACGACGTCTCCTTCGACATCGAACACGGGGAATCGCTGGCCCTGGTCGGCGAGAGTGGGTCGGGAAAGACGACGGTCGGGCGGTGCATCCTTCGACTGGTCGATGCGACGAGCGGACGCATCGACTTCATGGGTCAGGACATCACCCGCATCCGCCCGGCGGACTATCGCCGCCTCCGCTCGAAGCTGCAGCTCGTGTTTCAGGAGCCGTACGAGGCGCTGAATCCCCGCTGGTCCATCGGCAAGAGCATCATGGAGCCCCTCGTGTACGCCGGGGAGCTCGACGAGCGGGGGCGTCGGCGGCGGGTCTTCGAGCTCCTGGAACTGGTGCACATGCCTCCCGACGACTACGGGCGCTTCCCTCACCAACTGAGCGGCGGACAGCAGCAGCGAGTCGGCATCGCGCGCGCCCTCGCCACGCAGCCCCGGCTCGTCGTCCTCGACGAGCCGACATCAGCGCTGGACATCTCCGTCCGGGCCGAGATCATCGAGCTCCTCATCCGTCTCCAGCGGGAGACCCAGGTGGCCTACCTCTTCATTTCCCACGACCTGACCGCCGTCCGGAAGGTGAGCCGACGCGTGGCGGTGATGTACCTCGGCCGGATCGTCGAGACCGCGGCGACCGACGCGATCTTTGAACACCAGGTGCATCCCTACACCAAGGCGCTGCTGTCTTCCGTCCTGCTCCCGGACCCGAACCAGAAGCGATCAACGTTCCGGTTGTCCGGTGAGATCCCGAGCCCGATCCGGCTTCCCCGGGGGTGCTTCCTGGCGCCGCGATGCCCGCTCCGGGTGGCACGGTGCGGCTCGAACGTGCCTGAGCTTGAATCCGTCGGGACTGACCGCGCGGCGGCCTGCTTTCGCTCGGCCGACATCCTGGGCGCGGGAGGCGTCGAAGCCCTGGTCCGCCTGGATGATCCGTCCAGTCCGAGGTCGGTGGAGGGACGGCATGTCGTCGGACATTGAGATCGCCACGGACGTCCCGGTGTCGATGCGCGACGGGGTGGTGCTCCGGACCGATGTCTATCGGCCGCGGGGTGACGGGCGCTATCCGGGGCTGCTCCTTCGCGTTCCGTACAACAAGACGTTGGCCCAGTCGTACGTCTTCGCTCACCCGATCTGGTATGCCCGACACGGCTTCGTCGTCGCCGTTCAGGACACTCGAGGACGGTACCGGTCGGGTGGCTCGTTCTACCCGCTGAGGCACGAAAGCGACGACGCGACAGACACGCTGGCGTGGCTCGAGGCGCACCCCTCGGTAGTCCAGGGACGGATCGG
>CAZWXA010000056.1:0-14149 GCA_964637755.1 uncultured bacterium
TCGAGGCGCAACGGCGGCTCCGCGAGGAGATGGAGGCGGAGCCCGTGGCCTTCCTGGGGCGGGGGCTCGAGCCTCGCCTCGACCAGGCCCGGGACGACCTGGCCCGGTTCATCGGAGCCGATCCCGGGGATCTCGTCTTCGTGGCCAACGCGACCGCGGGGGTGAACGCCGTCCTGCGCTTGCTCCGCTTCGAGACGGGAGACGATCTGCTCACCACGGACCACGGCTACCGGGCGTGCCGGAACGCGCTGGAGTTCGCCGCCGGTCGGGCCGGAGCGCGGGTCGTCGTCGCCCGGCCCACTGGCGGAGGCTAGGAAGTCCAAAGGCCCGGAGCGAGTCGCGGGCCGTCAACCCGGTGCCCCTCGCGCTGGCCGCGGGGACGAGTGCGGCCCGGCCCAGGGGCGAGCGTCAAGGGCCTACACTAAGCGGGAGGGGACGGGCGTAGACGGCTCGACGGACACCTGCGGCCTCGCAGAGGCCACCAGACTGGGCTTGAGAGGGGTGCCGCGACTGGAGTAAGGTAACGGGGCCTGGAGGAGGGGCGACATGTCGACGACGCTCTACGCGCGCCTGGGTGGATACGACGGGATCGCGGCGGTTGCCGACGACCTGCTGCCGCGCCTGATGTCGGACCCGCGACTCGGCCGGTTCTGGAAGCATCGGGGAGAGGATGGCGTGCGCCGCGAGAAGCAGCTGCTGATCGACTTCCTGTGCGCTTCCGCCGGCGGCCCGCTCTACTACGTGGGGCGCGACATGAAGACGTCCCACCGAGGGATGGGGATCGACGACGGGGACTGGCAGGTCTTCATCGGGCACCTCGAGGCGACCCTGGACAAGTTCCGGGTACCGGCCGGCGAGAAAGCGGACGTGCTGGCCTTCGTGGAGAGCACGAAGAAGGACATCATGGAGTAGCGCTGCCACGGTCCCTCGCGGAGGACCGCCGGGGTCATGGCCGAACTCGCCGGACAGGTCATACGCGCCGGGAGGCCTCACGCCTGCTCAGGGGACCGGGGCAGCTCATCGACGACGGGGCGATGGTCGCGCGGACGCCCCCAGGGATCGGGGACCGCGAGCACTCTGCAGCGAGCCCTGTGATGGAAGCGGTGGAAACCGTGGCGGAGGAGATCGCCGTGCGGTGCGGATTCGGTGGACACCCGGATGACGGATAACGGCCCGGTTGCCGGCGTCATCGGCCTCGGCTCGATGGGAAGCGGTGTCGCCAGATCGCTCCTCCGGGCAGGGTTCGCGGCCCGCGTGTGCGACGTGAGACCCGAGGCGGTCAGACCGCTCGCCGCCGAGGGCGCGATCGCCTGCGCGAGCCCCGGGGAGCTCGGCGCGGCGGTCGATGTGGCCATCGTCCTGGTGCTGAACGCCGAGCAGGCGGAGGCCGTGCTGCTCGGGGAGCAGGGGGCGGCCCTCGCCCTGAAGCCGGGCAGCGTCGTCCTGATGAGCGTGACCGTTCCACCGGACTTCGCCGAGCAGCTGGCCGCGCGGCTCGCCCAGCGCGGCCTGCTCATGATCGACGGCCCCGTCTCGGGCGGCGCGGCGAAGGCGGCCCAGGGCCAGATGACGGTCATGGCATCCGGCCCCCCCGAGGCGTTCGCCCGGGCCGAGCGCGTGCTGGCCGCGATCTCGGCCAAGGTCTACCGCCTCGGCGATGCGCCGGGCATCGGCTCCAAGGTCAAGATGGTCAACCAGCTGCTGGCCGGGGTGCACATCGCCGCCCTGGCGGAGGCGATGGCCCTCGGGATCAGGGCGGGGGTCGACCCCGCGGTGCTGTACGAGGTGATCTCGAACAGCGCGGGCAGCTCGTGGATGTTCCAGAACCGGGTGCCGCACATCCTCGCCGGCGACTACGCGCCCCTCTCGGCGGTGAACATCTTCGTGAAGGACCTCGGCATCGTGCTCGACTCGGCGCGCCGGCTCACGTTTCCGCTCCCCCTCACGGCCTCGGCGCACCAGATGTTCCTGGCCACCAGCGCCCACGGCCACGGGCACGAGGATGATTCCGCGGTGATCAAGCTCTTCCAGGCCCTCACCGGCATCGCCCTGCCGGGCGGGAGGGATGCCTGACGTGCTGCTGGGCGCGATCGCGGACGACTTCACCGGCGCCACCGACCTCGCGAACATGCTCGTGCGCGGCGGGATGCGCACCGTGCAGGTCCTGGGCGTGCCGTCGGGGCCGGCCCCGGATGCGGACGCCGTGGTGGTGGCGCTGAAATCCCGCACCATCGACCCGCCGGAGGCGGTGGCGCAGTCGCTGGCGGCGCACGGGTGGCTCCGGCGCGCAGAATGCCGGCAGGTGTTCTTCAAGTACTGCTCGACCTTCGACTCGACCGACCGCGGCAACATCGGCCCCGTGGCCGAGGCGCTGATGGACGCGATCGGCACGGACTTCACCATCGCCTGTCCGGCCTTCCCCGAAACAGGGCGCACGATCTTCCGGGGATACCTCTTCGTCGGCGACGTGCTCCTGTCCGAGTCGGGGATGAGGGACCACCCGCTCACGCCCATGACGGATGCCAACCTCGTGCGCGTCTTGCAGCGCCAGACGAAGCGCCCGGTCGGCCTCGTCCGCTACGACACGGTGGCCAGGGGTGCCTACGCCGTGCGGGGCCGCTTCGAGGCCCTCCGGCATGACGGCGTCGGCCTGGCGGTCGTCGACACGGTGTCGGACGCCGATCTTCTCGCCATCGGCCTCGCGTGCGACGACATGCCGCTGGTCACCGGCGGCTCGGGCGTCGCGCTCGGCCTGCCCCAGAACTTCCGCGGCAAGGGCTTGCTCGGCCACGCCGCCACGGCCGCCGAGCTGCCCAGGGTCGCGGGCCAGGCGGCCGCGCTGTCCGGCAGCTGCTCTCCGGCCACGAACGGGCAGGTGCAGGAGTGGCTTCGATCCCGGCCCGGCTTCAGGATCGATCCCCTGGCGCTCGCCGCCGGGAAGGACCAGGCGGCGGAGGCGCTGGCCTGGGCGGAGCCAAGGCTCGCCGCGGGGCCGGTGCTCGTCTACGCCACGGCGCCCCCGGAGGCGGTGCGGACCGCCCAGGCCGCGCTCGGTTCCGGGCGCGCCGGCCAGCTCGTAGAGCGGTGCCTGGCGGACGTGGCGCGGGGCCTCCACGCCAGCGGCGTGCGGAAGCTGGTGGTAGCCGGCGGCGAGACCGCGGGGGCGGTGGTGACGGCGCTCGGCGTGACCGCGCTGCGCATCGGGCCGCAGATCGACCCCGGCGTGCCCTGGACGGCGAGCGTCGGGGCCGATCCGATCCTGCTCGCGCTCAAGTCCGGAAATTTCGGCTCGCCGGATTTCTTCGCCAAGGCCCTCGGGGCGTGATGGCGGGGACGAGCGACGCCGCCCTGCGCGAGGACATCTGCCGGCTCGGGCGGTCGATCTTCGACCGCGGGCTCACGCACGGCTCCACCGGCAACATCAGCGCGAGGCTTGCCGACGGGTGGCTGCTCACGCCCACCGGCGGGAACCTCGGCCGGCTCGATCCGGCGAGGCTCTCCCGGCTCGACTGGAACGGGAAGCCCCTCTCCGGCGATCCCCCCTCGAAGGAGAGCTTCCTCCACCTGGCGATGTACAAGGAGCGCCCGCAGAACGGCGCCGTGGTGCACCTGCACTCGACCTACTCGGTGGCGGTGTCGGTGCTCGACGGGATCGATCCGGGCGACGTTCTCCCGCCGATCACCGCGTACTACGTGATGCGCATCGGCACCCTGCCGCTCGTTCCGTACCACGCCCCGGGCGACGTAGAGCTTGCCGAGGCGGTGCGCCGCCTGGCCGGGAAGCACCACGCGCTCCTGCTCGCCAATCACGGCCCGGTGGTGGCGGGCTCGAGCCTGGCGGCCGCCGCCGACGCGGTGGAGGAGCTGGAGGCGACGGCGAGGATCTTCCTGCTGCTCCAGGGCCATCGCCTCCGCCTGCTCAGCGACGCCCAGGTCGCCGACCTCAAGGCCCGCTATCCCGCCGGGTGAGAGAGGGGCGCGCCGACAAGGCGAGGAGGGCGCGGGCATACGCGCCCAGCACGGCGCGGCACACGGGGTGATCCCGGACCAGGCGAGAGCGCAGGAGAGAGGGCGGCGCCAGGACGTATCGGCGCAGGGCGGATCGCCGAGAAGGAGACGTGGGGTCATGGCACAGTCCATCGAGGTCGGGAGGGCGGCGTCATGCAGTTCGACCTGACCGAGTCCCAGCGCCTCGCCCAGGAGATGGTCCGCGCGTTCGCGGAGAAGGAGGTCAAGCCCCGGGCGCCCGAGATCGACCGCACTGACGAGTTCCCGCGGGACCTCTACCGGCGGATGGCGGAGCTGGGGCTCCTCGGGATGACGCTGCCCGCGAACTACGGCGGCGCCGAGGCCGACACGGTCACGTGGGCGGTCGTGCAGGAGGAGCTGGCGCGGGCCTCGGCGGCCGTCGCCGACATCCAGCTCCTCTGCAAGCTGATGACCGACATGATCCTGCGGAACGGCAGCGACGAGCAGCGCGCGAAGCATCTGCCGGCCATGGCCCGGGGCGAGAAGATCTGCGTCATCGCGCAGACCGAGCCGGGGGCGGGCTCCGACGTGGCCGGGATCCAGACGACGGCACGCGCGGTGGACGGTGGCTACCTCCTCAACGGCGCCAAGCGCTTCATCACCGCCGCCATGGTCTGCGATCTCGCGGTGGTCGTGGCGACCACCGACAGGTCTCGCCGGCAGGAGGGCATCGCGCTCTTCCTGGTCGAGTTCGGCGCGCCTGGATTCTCGCGCGGCTCGAGGGAGGACATCATGGGCGTGCACGGCCTCGGGACGGGGGAGCTGGTCTTCGAGGACTGCTTCGTGCCGCGGTCGGACCTGCTCGCGAGCCCGGGGGAGGGGTTCAGGCGCGCGATGGCCTCGCTCGACACCGGCCGCATCGGGATCGGCGCCGAGGCGGTCGGGATCGCCCAGGCGGCCATGGAGGAGGCCATCGCCTACGCGAAGGAGCGGCGCGCGTTCGGCCAGCCGCTCGCGAGCTTCCAGGCGCTCCAGTTCATGATCGCCGACATGTCTGCCCAGATCGAGGCCGCGCGGCTGCTCGTCCGGAAGGCGGCGTTCCTGAAGGACCGAGGCCGCCCGAACGTGCGCGAGGCGGCGGAGGCGAAGCTCTTCGCATCGGAGACGGCCGCGCGGGTCACGAACGACGCGCTCCAGATCCACGGCGCCTACGGGTACTCCAGGGAGTTCGCGGTCGAGCGGCTCTATCGCGACGCCCGCGTGTACCAGATCTGGGAGGGCACGAGCCAGATCCAGCGTCGCGTCATAAGCAAGCGCCTCCTCGGCTGATTCGGCATGAGCGGATGAGCAAGGTGATCGACGCGCGTCCGGCGCGAGCGGATGAACCTCTTTCCGGAGTTCCAGGCGAGAGCGGTGACGCGACGGCGTTGCCTTGCCGGCGTAAGATGAAGGGCAGATGTACGGAAGAGACGCCGTCGACTTGCCCCAGCGGATTGTCTGCCTGACCGCGGAAGCCGTCGAGATCGCCTACCTCCTGGGCGCGGGCGACCGGGTGGTGGGTGTCCCGGGCACGGCGCGGCGGCCGCCCGAGGCGCGGGAGAAGTCGAAGGTGGGCGGGTTCACGACCTTCAGGCTCGACCGGATCCTCGCGCTCGAGCCGGACCTCGTGCTCGCGTTCTCGGATCTCCAGGCCGGCGTCGTCCGGGACCTCATCCGAGCCGGAGCGACCGTGCTCTGCACCAACCAGCGGTCTCTGGATGACATTCTGCGCTCGATCCTGCTGATCGGCGGTGTGCTCGGACGAGGAGCGGAGGCCCGGGCCCTGGTTCAGGACATGCGGGACGAGATCAGGCAGGTCCGGGAGTTCTCCAGTGTGTGGCCGGACCGGCCGCGTGTCTACTTCGAGGAGTGGCATGATCCGCTGATCTCGGGGATCCGCTGGGTCTCGGAGATCATCGAGGTTGCCGGCGGCCGCGACCTGTTCCCGGAATTCCGGGACCAGCCGATGGCGTCTGGCCGGGTCGTCGCGGCGGAGGAAGTGGTTCGCAGGGATCCCGAGGTGATCCTCGCCTCCTGGTGTGGCAGGAAGGTCGATTTGGACGCTGTCCGCTCTCGACCGGGCTGGGAGCAGGTCGCGGCGGTGCGGACCGGGAGGATCTACGAGATCGACGGCGGGAGCGTCCTGGCTCCCGGACCCTCGATCATGGTGGGCCTCCGGCAGGTGCACGAGATCATCCAGAACTGCCTGATGTAGTGTCTGAAAGAGTATTCTTAAGTAGTTGTCGAGAAAGGGAATATTCTTCTTTACTATTCCCGCTCACGCGCACGCACAAAAAACGAGGGACACTCCTGGCGGTGGTGCTAGGATTGGACCCCTCGTGAGGGAGACCGATGGTTCCTGAACGCTTCTTCTCGGATCGCTTCGCCCTCTCACCGTCACTCCTGGATCGGGTCCTCGGATGCGCCTTGAGGGGGCGCGTCGACGACGCCGACGTGTATCTAGAGTACCGCGTCGTCGAGGAGTTCCTCCTCGAGGAAGGAGAGGTCAAGCGGGCCTCCCGTCACGTGAGCCAGGGCGCGGGGGTACGGGCGCAGAGCGGTGCCAGGACCGGGTACGCGCACACCGACGCGGTCACCTTGCCCAACCTCGAGGAAGCGGCGCGATCGGCGCGGGCGATCGCGGACGAGTCGTCGGCTCCCGGCACCGTGGCCATCGGGCCGCAGCGGCCGCCTCACGATCTCTACTCGCTCGAGGAGCCGCCGATCACCGCCGATCTCGGCCGGAAGGTCGACCTCCTCCGGCGCATCGATGCCGAGGCGCGCCGGGCTGATCCCCGCGTGACCCAGGTCATCGCCACGCTCGGGAGCGAGGAGGTCATCGTGTACGTCGCCACCGCCTCGGGGCTCACGGTCGGTGACGTCCGACCAATGACCCGGCTCAACGTGACCACCATCGTCCAGGAGAACGGCAAACGCGAGATGGGCACCTATGGCGGCGGGGGCCGCGTGCCGTTCGACTTCTTTCTCGAGGAGGACCGATGGCGCCGGTTCACGGCGGAGGCCGTTCGCCAGGCGGGGCTGAAACTCACGGCCGTCGAGGCGCCCGCGGGCACCATGACCGTGGTCCTGGGCCCGGGCTGGCCGGGGATCCTCCTCCACGAGGCGGTCGGCCATGGCCTCGAGGGCGACTTCAACCGCAAGGGGGTCTCCGCCTTCAGCGGGCGCCTCGGCCAGAAGGTCGCGTCGGAGCTGGTGACCGTGGTCGACGACGGCACGATCCCGAACCGGCGGGGCTCGCTCAACGTCGACGACGAGGGCACGCCCACCGGTCGCAGTGTTCTCATCGAGAAGGGCGTGCTCCGGGGCTACATGCAGGATCGGCTGAACGCGCGCCTGATGGGGATGCCCGCGACCGGCAACGGCCGCCGGGAATCCTACGCCCATCCGCCCATGCCCCGGATGACCAACACCTTCATGCTCGCGGGTGAGGACGTGCCCGAGGAGATCATCCGCTCGGTCAGGCACGGCCTCTACGCGGTGGCGTTCGGTGGCGGCCAGGTCGACATCACCAGCGGCAAGTTCGTCTTCTCGGCCAGCGAGGCCTACATGATCGAGGACGGGCGGGTTGGCGCGCCGTTGCAGGGCGCCACCCTCATCGGCGACGGCCCGGACGCGCTCACGCGGGTGACCCGCGTCGGCCACGACCTCCAGCTCGACGAGGGCATCGGCACCTGCGGCAAGGACGGCCAGTCCGTCCCTGTCGGTGTCGGTCTCCCCACGATCCGCATCGACGGCATCACCGTCGGCGGCACCCAGCTCTGACAGGAAGACGATGCGAGGCGCAGCCGAGCGTTCCCTGTCGCAAGCACCGCGGAGCGGTGCGTCGCTGGTAATGAGGCCGAATTCAGAACCTCCCAACCATCGAGAGCAGGCGGGTGGATAGGAATCCACTGACCGTCGATCGCGCGAGCAGCACGCGATCCGAGGCGCTAGCGGTGTCGGACGACGTTCTTTGCGAGGTGCTCAGGCGCGCCACGGCCAGGGGGGCCACCGAGGCCGACGGGTATCTGATCGAGGAGCGCCACTTCTCGGCTCAGGTACGGATGGGTCAGGTCGAGACGGTGACCTACTCGCGGGATCAGCGGCTGTCGCTCCGGGTGTTCGCCGGCACGGCAACGGCCGCGGCGTCGACGTCGGACCTCTCGCGGGAGTCCCTGGAGCGACTCGTCGATGATGCCACGGCGCTCGCACGGATCACGGCGGCGGATCCGCTCGCCGGACTGCCCGACCCCTCCACCCTGATCGCGCGACTGCCGGATCTCGACCTGAGCGATCCCCGCGGGCACGACCTGAGCCCGGAAGAGAAGATCGCCATCGCCCGGCGCGGCGAGGAGGCCGCGCTCGCCGTGGATCCGCGGATCACCAACTCCGAGGGCGCGGAGTTCGCGGAGCGCCAGTCGACGTACACGTATGCCACGTCGCACGGCTTCCTGGGATCCTACCCGGCCTCGACCTTCGGCCTCACGGTCTCGCCGGTCGCCTCCGCCGGCGGCGAGATGCAGCGCGACTCCTGGTACTCCACCAGCCGGAAGCGGAGCCGGCTCGATCCGCCCGAGGACGTAGGCCGCACCGCCGCCCGGCGGGCGTTGCGTCGACTGGGGGCCAGGCAGGGGCGGACCGGCGAGGTGCCGGTGATCTTCGATCCGGAGACCGCGGCCGGGCTCGTGGGCGCGCTGGCCAGCGCGGCGGCGGGGCCCGCCCTCTACCGCGGCATCTCGTTCCTGCAGAACCGGCTCGGCAAGCGGATCGCGTCCACGATGGTCACGATCGTGGACGACGGTACCATGCCAGCCGCGCTCGGGTCGCGGCCGTTCGACGGCGAGGGGCTGCCGATCCGGCGCACCACGCTCGTGGCGGGCGGCGTGCTGGAGTCGTATCTGCTCGACACCTACAGCGCGCGGAAGCTCGGGCTCGTGTCCACGCACCATGCGTCGCGGACCGGCAGCGGCGTGGGCGTATCCTCGACCAACCTCACGCTGAAGCCCGGCCGGGCGGCGCCCGGGGAGCTGATTCGCTCCGTCCGTTCCGGCTTCTACGTCACCGAGCTGATCGGGTTCGGAGTCAACTTCGTGACCGGGGACTACTCGCGAGGCGCCGTCGGGTACTGGATCGAGAATGGGGAGCTCGCGTATCCGGTCGAGGAGGTCACCATCGCGGGCAACCTTCTCGAGATGCTCGACGCGATCGAGGCAGTCGGCGACGACCTGGTGCTGCGGGACGTGGTCTCGGCTCCCACGCTGAAGATCGCCCGCATGGTCGTCGCCGGGGCCTGACAGGGAATGAAGAATTTTTGGGTCCTTTTCAGCGGCCTGCTGAGAGGGTCGAGGAGATCACCCGATGATCGTCGACACCCACTGTCACCTCCATGCCCCTGCCTTCGCCGACGTCCGGGGCACCCTGTCGCGAGCCCTCGCGCACGACGTGTGGGGAGTCGTCGCCGTGGGGTGCGATGCGGCGACCAACGAGGCGACGCTCGCGGCCGCGGCCTCCACGCCGAAGGCGATCTGGGCCAGCGTCGGGTTCCACCCCGAGTGGCCGAGGCTGGGCGGCGCCGACCTCGAGCGGGTGGAGGGGCAAGTGCGCGAGCACCACTCGCGGATCGTCGCGCTCGGCGAGGTGGGGCTGCCCTGGTACTCGCTGGAAGGCGCGGCCGACACGGTGAGCCGGATGGCCGAGGGCAGGGGACGGCTCGAACGCCTGCTCGGCCTGGCGGTGCACTACGACCTTCCGGTCGTGCTGCACGCTCCGCACGGCGCCGCGTCGGGCGCGCTCGAGGCGTTGAAGCGGCGCCAGATCGAGCGCGCCGTCTTTCACTGGCACAAGGCGCCGGAGGACGTGACGCGCGCGATCGTGGACGCTGGGTACTTCGTGTCCGTGACGCCGGATGTCGTCTATCGCGAGCGTGACCGCGAGATGGTGGAGTGGATGCCGCTCGATTCGCTGCTCGTCGAGAGCGACGCGCCGTGGCCGTACGGAGGCGAGTTCGAGGGCATCGACAGCGGTCCGTGGTTCGCATCCCGGGTCGCCGAGGAGGTGGCCAAGCTCAAGCGGTTGCCGGTCGACGAGGTCATGTTCACGCTGACGAGCAACGCCTGCCGCCTCTTCGATCTCGTCTGGGCCTGAGCCGGCGCCCTCGCGCCATCGGCCTGCCGCCGCGCCGCCGTCCTGAGCCCGCTCGGCCGACCCGTCCTGATTTCCTCGAAGGAGGACCCCGGCGGGGTTACAATTACCGGGTGGCATGTCAGTAGTGAGCGCAGCGGACTGCATCGAAGACCTCCCGCCCCACCAAGGAACCCCGGCCCCAAGAAACTCCGAACCGACCGAAGGCACGCCCGCACGTTCCGGCGGGAGGACTGCCGGCAAGCGCCGATCCGGCGGGACCGTGCGCGGCTGAGCGGGCGATGAGATGACGAGTCGGCGCCTGCTGACGGCCGCCTTCGGCCTGGCGCTCCTGGTATTCGTCGTCTACGGGGTCTTCGCCTGGTACCGATCGTACCGCCAGGTTTCGACGGACGACGCGTACGTGGAAGGCCCCATTGCCGCCGTCAGCGCGAAGGTGCCCGGGCAGATCGTCGAGCTGTTCACGCGGGACAATCAGCCGGTCAAGGAGGGCGACCTCCTGGCGCGGATCGACCCCCGCGATCAGGCCGCCAAGGTGGAGCAGGCGCGCGCCGCCGTCGCCATCGCCGAGAGCCGACAGCGGGCGGCTGTCGAGCGGGTCTCGCTCGGGCGCGCCCGGGCTCATGGCCAGCTGACGCAGGCTCGGGCGTCGACGCTGTCCGCGGAGTCCTCCACGTCTTCGGCGCGCGAGATGGTGGCGGGGAGCCGCGCGGTCGTCGCCGCCCGCCGCGCTGCGCTGATGAGCGTGCGCTCCGACCTGGACCGGGCGCGCGCGCTCGCCGATCGCGCCGCGAGCGACCTCAGGCGCGCGAAGGAACTGTTCGAGCGGGAGCTGATCTCGCGCCAGGACCTCGATCACGCCGCCACCGAGTCGGCGGCCGCCGCCGCCCAGTTGGCCGCAGCGGAGCAGCGCGTCACCCAAACGGACCAGGACCTCTCGGCAGCCGCGGCGGACGTGAAATTCCGCGAGGCTGGAGCCGAGCCGAACCAGATCGGAATCCGCATGGCCGAGGCCCGCACGGTTGACGCCCGCGCCCGGCAGATCGAGGCCGAGGCGATGCTGCAGGAGGTGAAGGTCCGGCAGGCCGAGCGCGACCTGGCGGCGGCCGAGCTGCGCGAGGCCCAGGCGAACCTGGCTCTCGCCGAGCTGAATTTCGGGTACACGGAGATCCGGGCGCCGGTGACCGGGATCGTCGCGAAGAAGTCGGTCGAGCTCGGCCACGTCGTGGAGGCCGGCCAGCCGCTCCTGGCGGTGGTGCCGCTCCAGGACGTCTGGGTGATCGCCAACTTCAAGGAGACGCAGCTGGCCCGGGTCCGGCCCGGCATGAAGGCCCGGGTGAAGGTGGACAGCTTCCCGGACAGGACCTTCAGCGGGGTCGTGGAATCGATCAGCGCCGGGACGGGCGCCCGGTTCTCGCTGCTGCCGCCCGAGAACGCGACGGGGAACTGGGTGAAGGTCGTGCAGCGCGTTCCGGTCAAGATCGTCCTGGACCGCCGCGAGTTCAGCAATCCGCACATCCTCAGGACCGGCATGTCCGCCCTCGTCACGATCTTCGTCAGGTAGATGGCCGCGGTCCGGATGGCCGAGGAGCTGACCGACGGCGATCTGACGCCGTTCCGGCGGTGGGCGATCACCTTCTGCGTGATGCTCGTCACCGGGATGCAGGTCCTCGACACGAGCGTCACCAACGTCGCGCTTCCTCACATGCAAGGCGCGCTGTCGGCCAGCGTCGAGGAGGTCACCTGGGTGCTGACCTCCTATCTCGCCTCGAACGCGATCGTCATCCCGGCGACGGCCTGGCTCCTGGGCCTGCTCGGACGCCGGCGGTTCTTCCTGATCGCGACGGTGCTCTTCACCGCCAGCTCGCTCCTGTCCGGGCTCGCGCCCAACCTGACGCTGCTCATCGCAGCCCGCGTGTTCCAGGGGTTCGGCGCCGGCCCGCTGGTGCCGCTCTCGCAGGCGATCCTCTGGGGGATCTTCCCCGCGCACCAGCGGGGGATGGCCATGGCGGTGTGGGGCATCGGGGTCATGTTCGGGCCGATCATGGGCCCCACGCTCGGCGGCTGGATCATCGACAACTGGTCCTGGCGCTGGATCTTCTACATCAACCTGCCGATCGGCGCGCTGGCCTTCGTGCTCGGAAGTTTCTTCATCTTCGATTCGCCGCTCGAGCAGCGGCCGCGCCGCGTCGACTGGGCGGGGCTCGTCCTGATGGTCCTCGGCTTCGGCGCCGCCCAGCTCGTGCTGGACCGCGGGGAGATGGAGGACTGGTTCGAATCGGGCCTGATCTGGACGCTGACCCTGGTCGCGGCCGTGGCGCTCATCGCGTTCCTGATCCGCGAGCTGGTCGCCGAGGAGCCGATCGTCGACCTCACCGTGTTCCAGGACCGGAACTTCTCGATCGGGACCGGCATGATGGCCGCGGTCGGCCTGGCTCTCTTCTCGAGCATGCTGCTGTTCGCGCTCTACGCGCAGAAGGTCATGCAGTACGACGCCTGGACGGCGGGCTTCGTGCTCGCCCCGGGTGGCGTCGGCAACTTGCTGTCGCTGACCGTCGCCGGGCGCCTCGTCACGCGGATGGACCAGCGCCTCCTGCTGGCCGTGGGATGTCTCCTCAACGCGACGGGGACCTACCTCATGTCGGACCTGTCCCTCGGCGTCGACTACTGGGCGCTCGCCTGGCCGCGCTTCGTGCAGGGGCTCGGGATGGGCTTCATCTTCGTGCCGCTCACGGTCATGGCGCTGGCAACGGTGCCGCGCGCGAAGGTCGCGAACGGGACGTCGTTCTTCAACCTCGTGCGGAATCTCGGTGGCAGCTTCGGCGTTGCCCTCGCCGCAACCGTCCTCGCCCGGCGCAGCCAGTATCACCAGAACACCCTCGTGGCGCACGTCAACCAGTGGGATGCCGAGACGGTCGGATATCTCCGCAACCTCACGCGGTACTTCGCCGCCCAGGGGGCGGACGGGCACACCGCGAAGGCCCAGGCCGTTGCGAACTTGTACCGGTCCTCCGTCGAGCAGGCCCACGTGCTCGCGTACGCCGACGAGTTCTGGCTGCTCACCGTGATCTTCGCCGGGCTGCTCGTCGCCGTTCCCTTTCTCCACCGCGTCCGCGTCGATCCGATCGTCGAGGAGGCGGCGGAGATGGTCGTCGAGGGCTGAGCGATGAGGGGCGCGCCGGTGTCTGGGCCGGGTGACCTCGCGGACCAGGTTGCGCTCGTCACGGGCGCCCGCACGGGCTGGGCCGCGCGACCGCCCTGGCCCGGGCTCGTGAGGGCGCGGATGTCGCCGCGGGGGGGATCGGGCCGGCGGAGGACGCGATCGGCCCGCTGTTACGTGACGCCGCATGTCGAGCGGCTGACACCCGGACGGTGTTGCTGTCCGGTCCGCTGACTCTATGCGGAGCCTTCTCAGGCTGCGTTCCAGGATCTGAATCATTCTAGCTGGTTGGCCTCGGCAGCCCGGCAGGCATCGTTGTTGCTTCGTTGTCCGGCATGGAGCGAAAAGCAATCCTGATCGTGGACGATACCCCCGACTGCCTCGAGCTGATCCGGGACATAGTGGAGACGGTGGACTTGCCCCTTGATGTCTTCACCGCGACCAACGGGCTCGACGCGCTGACGCTCGCTCGCAAGGTCATGCCGGAGCTCGTGTTGATGGACCTCAACATGCCGTTGCTCGATGGCTTCGAGGCGACACGGCGTCTCAAGGCCGACCCGTCGACCGAGTCGATCCCCGTGGTTGCGCTGAGCGCAGGATCGTTGCCCGGTGACCGCGAGCGGGCCTTCGCGTCGGGGTGCGAGGGCTACCTCGTCAAGCCGTTCAGCATCGACGGCTTGATTCGCCTCCTTCATCAGCGCCTGTCCTAGCAGCTCCGGCAGGTCGCTGAAAAAGGCCCATCTGCGTCGTTGGCTCGGGCGCTCCTCCCTGGGGCATAGAGGAATACGCCTCGGTCGTCGGGATTTACTCGGGTCTTCCCTCGGCTCTGCCTCGGCTCGA
>CAZWXA010000057.1:0-6353 GCA_964637755.1 uncultured bacterium
GATCGGGCCAGGGCCGCGACCGCATCGCCGTCGCCGCGGCGTCGATGGCGTCGATGATGAACTGATAGCCCGTGCAGCGGCAGAGGTTCCCCGCCAGCATCTCGCGAATCTCGTCGCGCGTCGGGTGTGGATGCTCGTCGAGGTAGGCCTTCGCCGTGAGGAGGATACCCGGGGTGCAGTACCCGCATTGCAGGGCGTGATGGGTCCGGAACGCGTCCTGCAGCGGGTGGAGCCGGTCGCCGTCGGCGAGGCCCTCCACCGTCGTGAGGCTGGCGCCGTCGGCCTGCACCGCCAGCATGAGGCAAGCGCGGACGGAGTCGCCGTCGAGCAGGACCGTGCAGGCCCCACAGACTCCGTGCTCGCAGCCCAGGTGGGTACCGGTGAGATCGAGGTCCTCTCGGAGGAAGTCGGCAAGGGTCTTCCGCACCTCGACGCCCCGCTCGTATTCGAGCCCGTTGACGCGGAGCTGGATCGTCCGGTGCATCTTATTCGCCGCCCGCGGACAGTGCCGCCCGGCGCGCCGCCCGGTCGAGGGTGGCGCGCTCGATCAGCGCCAGGAGGCGCGCCGGGCTCACGGGAGTCTCCGTGATCCTCACGCCGAACGGCGCCAGCGCGTCCTCGATCGCGTTGGCGATCGCGGCCGGCGGAGAGATCGCCCCGCCTTCCCCGAGTCCCTTGATCCCGAGCGGGTTGCGCGGTGACGGGGACTCGAGGTGCACCGTGGCGATCGGCGGGACTTCCATCGCCGTCGGCATGAGATAGTCCATGAAGCTCATGGTCAAGAGCTGGCCGCTCTCGTCGTAGACCAGCTCCTCGTAGAGCGCGCCGCCCACGCCCTGGGCCACGCCGCCGTGGACCTGGCCCTCGACGATGAGCGGGTTGATGACCTTGCCGCAGTCATGGGCGACGAGGTAGCCGAGGAGCTTCACCCCGCCGGTCTCCGGGTCCACCTCGACCCGCGCGATGTGAACCGCGCTCGCCCAGGTGACCGTCGGCACGTGGTGGTACGCCGTCGCCTCGAAGTCCGGGGACGCGACGCCCGGCCTGGCGAAGGTCGGGATCGAGGCCTGGACGACCCTGGCCAGCGGGACGGCCGATCCCGGCGCGCCGCGGACGAGGACGGTGCCGTCCTCGATCGCGATGTCGGACGGCGCCGCCTCCAGGAGGGTCGCGGCGGCCCGGACGATCTTCTCCCTCACCGCCGACGCGGCGTCGTGGATGGAGCTGCCGGCGGTCACGGCGCTCCGGCTGGCGAACGTCCCGACGCCGAACGGCACGGCCGACGTGTCCCCGCCGATGACCGTGACCCAGTCGAGCGGGACGCCGAGGACATCGGCGGCGACCTGGGCGAAGGCGGTCTCGTGGCCCTGCCCCGACGAGCACGCGCCCGTCGCGACGACGACGTGGCCCGACAGGTCGAGCTTCACGCTCGCCCCCTCGAAGGGGCCGATCGCCGTGCCCTCGACGTACCCCGAGATGCCGATGCCGCGGTGGATCCCGCGCTGGCGAAGGGCCGCCTGCTCGCGCCTGAACTCGTCGTACCCCGAGGCGGTGAGCGCCGCCTCGAGCCCGCCGCGGAAATCTCCGCTGTCATAGACGAGCGGGTTCCCGTCGCGGTAGGGCATGCCGAGGTCGTAGGGCAGCTCGTCCCCGCCGATGTAGTTCCGGCGCCGGATCTCCGCCGGGTCCATCCCGATCTGCCGCGCGAGACAGTCGACCGCGCGGTCCATCGCGAACACGGCCTCCGGCCGGCCCGCGCCGCGGTACGGGGCGTTCGGCGTCTTGTTGGTCACGACCGCCTTGAACTCGACGTGGAGATTCCTCACCCGGTGCGGCCCGAGCAGGTGGGCGACGGTGTTGTAGGGCAGCACGATTCCCCACGAGTTGTAGGCGCCGACGTCGAGCCAGATGCGGTCGCGGACGGCCAGGATGGTGCCGTCGCGGCGCGCGGCGAGGGCGATGTCGTGGACCTGGTGGCGCGCGTGGGCCGCGGCCATCATGTGCTCGTGCCGGTCCTCCGCCCACTTGACGGGGCGGTGCAGCAGGATGGCGGCGATCGGGATCAGCACGTCCTCCGCGTAGCCGCAGGCCTTGGTGCCGAAGCCGCCGCCGACGTCCGGCGCGATCACGCGGATCTTGTGAGGCGGCAGCTCGAGGGCGACGGCGAGGCCCTGCTGGACGAAGTGGGCGACCTGGGTGCTGTTCCAGGTCGTGAGCGTGCCGTCGCGGCGATCGTGAAGGGCGACGACGCCCCGGGGCTCGATGGGCATGCCGGCGGAGCGCTGGATGCGGAAGCGCTCGCGCAAGACGACCTCGGCGGCCGCGAACGCCGCGTCCGCGTCGCCGATGGCGTGGGTGAAGCCGACCGCCACGTTGTCGGGCCAGGCGGCGTGGAGGATCGGCGAGGCCGCTTCCGCGGCGGCGATCATGTCGGCCACGGCCGGCAACGGCTCCCACTCGACGTCGATCAGGTCGACGGCGTCCTCCGCGCGGTAGCGGCTGTCGGCCACGACCATGGCGACGGTCTCCCCGACGTAGCGCGCGGTGTCCCGGCAGAGCGCATGCTGAGGCGCCTGGCGGATCGTGAAATTCACGCGGGCCGCCAGGCCGGGCGGCGGGGCGCCGAAGAGCGGGAGCGGTGTCATGAAGCGGGCGAGGTCGGCGAAGGTGAAGACGCGGACCACGCCCGGCAGGGCCGCCGCGCGCGTGGTGTCGATCCGCCGGATGCGGGCGTGTCCGTGCGGCGAGCGCAGGAACGCGGCGTGCAGCAGTCCCGGCAGCTTGATGTCGTCGACGAAGCGCGCCTCGCCGCGCAGGTAGCGCGGGTCCTCGACCCGCCGCACCGCCGCGCCCACGTACTTCGCTCCCACCGAGGTCAGCCCCCGAGGTACGCGCGCTTGACGTGATCGTCGCGCAGCAGGTCGCGCGCGGCGCCGTCGAGGGTGATGCGGCCCGTCTCCATCACGTAGGCGCGGTCGGCCATGCGGAGGGCGGCGTAGGCGTTCTGCTCGACCATCAGGACCGTGGTGCCGCGCTCGCGAATACCCCGGATGATCGCGAACGTCGTCTCCACCGCCGCCGGCGCCAGGCCGAGCGAGGGCTCGTCGAAGAGGACGAGCCGCGGCCGGGACATCAGCGCCCGCCCGATGGCCAGCATCTGCTGCTCGCCGCCCGAGAGCGTCCCCGCCGACTGCCGCCGTCGCTCGGCGAGGATCGGGAAGCCGGAGATCACCGCGCGGAGATCGGAGGCGATGTCCGCGTCGCGCCGGGCCCAGGCGCCGATGCGGAGGTTTTCCTCCACGGTCAGGTAGGGGAAGACGCGCCGGCCTTCCGGGCAGTGCGCGATCCCCCGGCGCACGATCTCGGGCGCGCCCAGGCTCTGGATCTCCTCGCCCTCGAACACGATCCTGCCGCCGCGCGCGGCGAGCAGGCCCGAGATCGCCCGGAGCGTCGTGGTCTTGCCGGCGCCGTTGGCGCCGAGCAGGCAGACCAGCTCACCCCGGCCCACCGTGAGGCTGACACCGCGGAGCGCCTCGAACCGCCCGTAGCCCGCGCTCACCGACTCGAGCGTCAGCACGCGGCATCCCGCTGCGGCGTTCCGAGGTACGCGCGGATCACCTCGGGGTCGGCCTGGATCATCCGGGGCGGGCCCTCCGCGATCACGCGCCCGTGGTTGAGCACGATGACGTGGTCCGACACGCCCATCACGAGGCGCATGTCGTGCTCGACCAGGAAGACCGTGACGCCCTGCTCGCGGATCTTCTGGATCAGGCGCGTGACCTCGACCTTCTCGACGCCGGTCATGCCGGCGGCGGGCTCGTCCAGGAGCAGGAGCCGAGGCCTCGCGGCGATCGCGACCGCCAGCTCGAGGCGCCGCTGCTCCCCAGAGGCGAGCTCCGCGGCGATCGCGTCGCGGCGCGCGGCGAGGCCCACGAAGTCGAGGATGGCCTCGGCCTCGCGGGCGAGGCGGGCCTCGTCGCCCACGACCCGCCGGCTCCCGAGGAGGATGCCGGCGAGCGACGCCGTGCCCCGGAGGTGGAGGCCGGTCAGCACGTTGTCGAGCACGCCGAGGCCGGCGAAGAGGCTCGTCTTCTGGAACGTGCGGACGACGCCGCGCGCGGCGATGTCGCACGGGCGCAGGCCGACGAGCCTGGCGTCGCCGTACCGGATGTCGCCGGCCGTCGGCCGGAGATAGCCCGTGATGGCGTTGAACGCCGTCGTCTTGCCGGCGCCGTTGGGGCCGATCAGGCTCGTCACGGTATCCGGCTTCACCGCGAAGGTGACGCCGCCGAGCGCGCGCACGCCGCCGAACGACACCGAAAGGTCCTGGACGACCAGGCTCACCGTCGGGCCCGCCAGGCGGTGAGCGCGGGCACGATCCCCCGGGGGAGGAAGAAGAGGGTCAGGATGAGCAGGACGCCGTAGATCGACATCTGCCACTGCCACGAGGCGACCTCCCGGAGGGCCTCGGGCAGCGCCGTGAAGATCAGGGCGCCGGCGATCGGCCCGGCCAGGGTGCCCTTGCCGCCGGCCACCACCATGATGACCATCGTCACCGTGTAGCTGAAGAGGAACACCTCGGGGCTCACGAATCGCGTGTAGTGGGCGTAGAGACTCCCCGCGGCCCCGGCCATGCCGGCGCTGATCACCGTGGCCAGCACGAGGTAGCGCGTGCCGTCCACTCCCACCGACGCGGCGAGCGCCTCGTTCTCCCGGAGGGCCACGAGGGCGCGTCCGATGCGCGAGCGGACGAGGCGGCGGCAGAGGAGGTACGCGAGCGCCACCACGGCGAGCACGAGGTAGTATGCCGCGCGCTTGGTGCGGAACGCGAACCCGGCCAGCTCGGCGGCCGGGATGCCCGGCAGGCCGAGCGGCCCGTTGGTCAGCGCCATCCAGTTCACGCTCACGAGCGAGATCACGCCCGCGAAGCTGATCGTGACCAGCACGAAGTACGCGCCGCGGAGCCTCAGCGCGAGCCGGCCGATCGCGTACCCCGCCGCCCCGGCGAGCGCAATGCCCGCCGCGAAGCCGGCGAGGAACGGCCACTCCAGCCGGAGCGCGAGGAGCGCCGAGGCGTACGCGCCGATCCCGAAGAAGGCCGCGTGGCCGAGCGAGAGCAGGCCCGTGTATCCCAGCAGGAGGTTCAGGCTCTGCGCCAGGATGGCGAAGATCCCGGCCATGATCAGGATGTGGACGTGATAGGGGTTCGGCACCCAGAACGGAGCGGTGAGCAGGAGGAGCCCCACCATGACCTTCACGGGCCGGGTTACCCGATACGCTCGGCGCGGGCGAAGAGGCCGGCGGGGCGGCACAGCAGGACCAGGATGATGATGACGAAGCCGATCGCGTCGCGGTAGCCGGACGACACGTAGCCCGCGCCCAGTTCCTCGGCGACCCCGAGGATCAGCCCGCCGATGGTCGCCCCCGCGAAATTCCCGAGGCCACCCAGGATGACGACCGAGAACGCCTTCAGCGAGGCGAGGTCCCCCATCGAGGGATAGACGAGGAAGATCGGTCCGAGGAGCGCTCCCGCCGCCGCGGCGAGGCCGGAGCCGAAGGCGAAGGTGAGCGTGTGGATCCCGCCGACGTCGATGCCCATGAGCGCCGCGGTGTCGCGGTCCTGGAAGGTCGCGCGCATCGCCATCCCGAGCGGAGTGCCGTGGATCAGCAGGTGGGACGCGACGATGAGCACCAGGACCGCGGCGAGGACGAAGAGACGGAGGGGGGCGACCGAGACCGGGCCCACCACGATCGGCGTCGTGGGGAACGGGTGGGGGATGCTGCGGGCCACGCCCCCCCAGGCCAGCAGCTCGCCGTTCTGGAGCGCGATCCAGAGGCCGATCATCACGAGCATGGTCGTGTCGATCGACTCGCCGCGGAGCGGCCGGAGGAGCAGGCGCTCGCAGGCGGCGCCGAGGAGGGCGCCGCCGAGGATCGCCGCCGCGATGGCCAGGAAGAAGTTCACGCCGAGCACGCCGAGCCCGGCGAAGGCCAGGTAGGCGCCGAGCGTGTAGAACTCGCCGTGGGCGAAGTTCACGACGTTCATGAGCCCGAAGATGAGCGTGAGGCCGATCCCCAGGAGCGCGTAGGTGCCGCCGAGCGCCAGCCCGTTGAGCAGGTGCTGGAGGAGCGCCTCCACCTACTTCCGCAGGAACGCCGGCAGCACCGCCTTGCCGCCCTTGATCTGGACGAGGAAGATGCTCGGCCGGCTCTGCCCACTCTCCTTGCCGGCGGGGCCGTCCTTCTCGAAGCGGATCGGGCCATTGAGCCCCATCACGCCGACCTTCCAGAGCGCGCCCTGGATGGCCTTCGGCTCTGCCCGGCCCGCGATCCGGATCGCCTCGGCGATCGTC
>CAZWXA010000057.1:6363-14142 GCA_964637755.1 uncultured bacterium
TCGCGATCCCGTCGTGGCCGCGGAAGCCCTCGGTCAGGCCCTCGAACGGATGCCCGCGCTTCGTCCACTCGTCGACGAACGCCCGGGAGAGCTTCGGGTCGGGCATGGCCTCGGGGAACCAGGGCATGAAGAAGACGATGTGGTAGGAGTTCTCGGCCGCGGCCCCGGCCTGCTTGACGAGCTGGGCCGGCGACGAGCTCCCGCCGGTCGTGATGATGCGGCGGGCGACGCGCTGCTCCTGGGCCTGCTTCAGCACGAGGGTGATCTGCTCGACGCTCGTGGTGAGAAACAGCGTGTCGGCGTCCGTGCCCTTGATCTTCGTGATCTGCGCGCTCATGTCGGTGGCGGCCTGGTCCATGAACTCGACGGTGCCGACCGCGGCGCCCCGCCGCTTGAGCAGATCGCCGAATGCCGCCACCGCGCCCCGGCCCCAGTCGGTATTCACGGCCATGAAGTCGGCCTGCTTGATGCCGAGCGCGCCGAGGTGCCGTTCCAGACCGAGCGCCTCCATCTCGCTCGGCGGGCTGATGCGGAAGACCCACGGGTTCCCGCGCCTCGTGACCGAGGCGGCGCTCGATGTCTCCACGACCATGGGCACGCCATACTCCTCGAGCTTCGGCATCACGGCGAGCGTCATCGAGCTGCCCCACGCCCCCATCAGGACGGGCACCTGGTCGCGCACGATGAGCTTCTCGGCGGCGCTCGCGGCCTCCCTGGGATCGGACTTGTTGTCCTCGATCAGGAGCGTGAGCGTCCGCCCGTTCACCCCGCCGCGCGCGTTGATCCAGTCACGGGCGATCTCGGCGCCCATGCGCACGTAGTTGCCGGAGGCGGCGACGGGCCCGGACAGCGGCTGGATCACCCCGACCTTGATCGCGTCCGGCTGCGCCCGGCTCGGGGCGGCGAACGCCAGCGCCAGCGCGGCCAGGCTGATGCACGTCAGGAGTCCTCGATGCATGTCAACCTCCCCGTTTGGGAACTCGCGAGACGCAGGCCGGCGAGAAGCGGCTTCACTCTAGTGGCGGGGCGGGGACCTGTCAAGGCACGGCCGGCGCGGCCGGCGCGGCGACGCGGTTGTCTCGAGGGGGCTCCACGCAGGTGGGCCAGTGTTCAGCGTGGCTGGAGATCATCGGAACTGTCACTCACGATATCTCGAAGTCTGGAGGGAGTGAGGGGCTGGGAGAAGTGCCGACGAACGCCGTCGAGACCTGTGCTCTCGAGGGATTCGGCCGACGGACCGGCGCTAGGTGGCACTGTCGAGCGGCCGAGGCTGTAGAATGTCGATGCTGTTCGTGCCACTACCTGGAAGGCCACGCTCGTGATGGGAGGGGCGCGCTCGTGAGGTGTCCGCAGTGCGAGTTCGACAACCCCGCCGGGATGCGGTTCTGCGGCCAGTGTGGAGCCGCGCTCGCCCCGCGGTGCCCGCAGTGCGCCGCCGAGGTGCCTGCCGGTTTCCGGTTCTGCGGCCAGTGCGGCGCAAGTCTCGGCGCGGCGGCGCGCCCAGCCGCGGGGCCCGGCTTCGCTCCCGCGAGTCCCACGAGCGCCCCTGGCGGGGTGCTGGCGTCCGCCCCTGGCGGAGCCACGCCGCCGACCGGCATCGCGGCAACCCCGGGCGTGGGCGCTGCGGCGGAGGCCGCAACCCGGCGCCCCGGCGCGGCGGTCGCACCCGCCCCGGCTGCGAGCGACCAGCGCCCGCTCGCGTCGTATACCCCGCGGCATCTCGCCGAGAAGATCCTGAAGTCGCGGTCGGCGCTCGAGGGCGAGCGGCGGCAGGTCACCGTGCTCTTCGCCGACCTCGCGGGCTTCACGACGCTCGCGGAGCAGCGGGACCCGGAAGAGGTCCACGAGATCATGGACCGGTGCTTCGAGCTGATCACCGCCGAGGTGCACCGGTTCGAGGGGACGATCAACCAGTACACGGGCGACGGCGTGATGGCGCTCTTCGGCGCGCCGATCGCCCATGAGGATGCCTCGCGGCGGGCGGTGCACGCGGCGCTCGGCATCCAGCAGGCGCTGGGCGAGTACGGGCGAGGGCTCGAGGCGGAGCGCGGGGTCATCCTCAGGCTGCGGATCGGGATCAACACGGGGCTGGTCGTCGTGGGCCGCATCGGCGACGACCTGCGGATGGACTACACGGCCGTCGGCGACACGACGAACCTGGCCGCGCGGCTCCAGCAGATGGCGCGTCCGGGGTCCGTGCTCGTCAGCGAGGCGACCCACCGGCTGATCGCCGGGTTCTTCGAGACGGTCGATCTCGGCGAGACGCCGGTGAAGGGGCATTCGCCCATCCGCGTGTTCGAGGTGGTGCGGCACCGGGCCCGGCGGGCCCGCTTCGACGTCGCCGTGGAACGCGGGCTCACCTCGCTCGTCGGCCGCGACCGGGAGCTCGACACGCTCCGCGATCTCTTCCGCCAGGTCAAGGCGGGCCGGGGGCAGGTGGCGTTCATCGCCGGCGAGGCGGGTATCGGCAAGTCCCGCCTCCTCCTGGAGTTCCGCCGGACTCTCGCCGAGACGGGCGAGCCCGTGACCTGGCTCGAAGGCCGGTGCATCTCGTTCGGCCAGTCGATCCCCTTTCTGCCCCTGATCGACCAGCTGCGCGGGAACTTCCGCATCGAGGAGTTCGACGGCGAGCCCGAGATCATCGCCAAGATCGAGCGCGGGATGCGCCGGATGGGGCAGGTCGACGCGCACATCCCGTACATCCGCTCCATGCTCTCGGTGGACCCCGGCGATCCGGCCGTCCTGGCCATGGACGCCGCGGCGCGGCGCCGGAAGGTCTTCGACGCCGCGCGGGCGCTCTCGCTCCGCGGCGCGGAGCTCCGCCCGCTCGTGCTCGTGTTCGAGGACCTGCACTGGGTGGACGGCAGCACCGAGGAGTATCTCGCGTCGCTGCTCGATTCGCTGGCCGGCGTGCGGATCCTGCTCGTGCTGACCTACCGCCTCGGATACACGCCCCCGTTCGGGAGCCGCAGCTACCAGACGACGCTGACGCTCCACGCCCTCTCCGAGGAGGACGCGCTGGCGATGGCCGGCCGGGTCCTCGGGACCGACCAGTTTCCTCCGGAGCTGCGAGCGGCGCTCCTCGACAAGGCCGAGGGAGTGCCCCTCTTCGTCGAGGAGGTCACGAAGACCCTCCTCGACCTCGGCGTGCTCCAGCGCGAGAACGGGGGCTACCGGATGGTGAAGGGGATGGCCGAGGTGAGCGTGCCGGACACGATGCAGGGCATCATCATGGCCCGGCTCGACCGCCTCGGCGACGAAGGCAAGCGCACGGTGCAGCTCGCCTCGGTCATCGGGCGCCAGTTCCTGCACCGGCTCCTCGAGCGGATCGCGGGGCTGACCGGGCAGCTCGAGGGATTGCTCCGGGAGCTGAAGGCGCTGGAGATCATCTACGAGCAGGGGCTCCTGCCCGAGCCGGCCTACATCTTCAAGCACGCCGTGATCCAGGACGTCGCGTACAACAGCCTCCTCGTCCAGCGGCGCAAGGAGCTGCATCGCGCGGTCGGCCACGCGATCGAGGAGCTCTACCCCGACCGGCTCGCGGACCACTACGAGGAGCTGGCACACCATTTCGTCAACGGCGAGGCGTGGGAGAAGGCCTTCGAGTACCTCGTGCGCTCGGGCCATCGGGCCAAGGACGCCTACGCCAACCAGGTGGCGCTCGACTTCTATGGCAAGGCGCTCGAGGTCGCGCCGCGGATCGCGCCGAGGGTGGCGCCGCGCCGGATCATGGAGGTTCACCAGCGGCGCGCGCAGGTGTGGTGTCTGCTCTCCCGCTACCCCGAGGCGATCGCCGACGCCGAACGGATGCTCGAGGTCGCCCGCGCGGCAGGAGACCGCCAGGGTGAGGGCGAGGCGCTCGTGGAGCTGGCGCTCGCCCACTGGCTGACCTTCTCCTGGGAGCACGCGGAGCATGCCGGGCGGTTCGCCGAGGAGGCGCTCGCCATCGCCCAGGAGACGGGCGACCAGCTCGTGCTGGCCAAGAGCCTCTCCTATCTCGGGCTCATCGACCAGATCCACGCCAAGCTGATGGAGGCAGACCTCAAGCTCGAGGAGTCGCTCCGGATCAGCGAGGCCGCCGGCCTGAAGGACGCGATCGCCCAGAACCAGACCTGGCTCGCGGCGCACGCGCACTGGCGGGGCGAGTTCCAGAAAGCACTCGTGCTGTCCCGCAAGGGCGAGCAGACGGCGGCGGAGATTCACGACGGCTTTCAGGAGCTCCTGGCGCTCTCGTTCCGCTGCCTGGCCCTCGCCGCCCTCGGGGAGTACGCCGAGGCCTTTGCCGTCATCGACGATGGCCTGACGAAGGCGCGGGACCGGAACAGCAGCTTCATCCTCGGGCGGCTCACCAACTCGCTCGGGTGGGTGCACCAGGAGCTGGGCGATTTCGCCCGGTCGATCGAGCTCGACCGCGAGAGTGCCGACATCGGCCAGCGCATCAAGAATCCGAACGTCGAGATCAGCGCCGCGATCAACCTGGGCTTCGACTACCTGCACCTCGGCGAGCCGGGGCGGGCAGTGACGCTCTTCGAGGAGAACCTCGTGCGGGTCGAGAAGTACGCCTTCGGCGCCCATCGCTGGCGGTGGGCGCTCCACCTGGCCACCAACCTCGGGGAGGCCCTGCTCGCGGTGGGCAAGCCCGAGCTGGCGCTCTCCCAGGTGGAAAGGGCGCTCGGCGAGGCGCGTGCCACGGGCTCGATGAAGTACCTCGGCAAGTGCTACGCGCTGCGCGGCGAGATCGCGCTTCGCGCGGGCGCCTGGGCCGAGGCCGAGGCCGACCTCCAGGACGCGCTCCGGATCGCCCGGGCGATCGGCTATCCCACCCTGACCTGGCAGACGGCGCACCTGCTGGCCCGGGCGAGCGAGGGACGGGGGAACCGAGACGCCGCCTTCGCGGCGGCGCGGCTCGCGGCGGAGACGATCGACCGCGTGACCGCCGGGATCCCCGACCCGGCGCTCCGTCGTATATTTCTCGGCTGGGCCCGGGTCCAGGCCGCGCTCGATGATCTGGCGCGGCGGGAGCACGGGTAGGGCGCCGGGCCCCACGGCGGCCCCCCCCGCCGCGATCCGCTCGGGGCGCCGTTCCAGGCGATGTCAGCGCGCCTTCGGGACACGCGGGGCGCTTCCGGCTGCCTGTCGTCGGGCTTCGGCCACCAGTGTCCGCACCGCATCAGCGTCCGGCCCCTCGGGCACGAGTTCCAGGAACGCCTCCGCCGCTTTCAGCGCGGCGGGGAAGTCCCGCTTGCCGTGAAAGAGATACTGAGTCCGGTCCCAGTGGGCGTGCACGTAGCGGGGATCGATGCGGAGCGCCGCCTCGACCTTGGCCAGCGCCTCGTCGACGCGCCCTTCTTGGAACAGCACGCCCCCGAGGTGGGTGATCGCCTCGACGTCTCGCGGCTCGCGGGCGAGGACCCCCTCGTAGACCCGGCGCGCCTCGTCCAGGCGGCCCTGGTCGAGGGCGTGGTGAGCGGACTGGAGCAGGGTCGGGATCGGCGCGTCCTCGCGGGGCGCTGCCTGCCCGAGCGCCCGGAGCGCCGTCTCGGTCAGGGTTGCGGACGGACCGCCAGCGGCCGCGGGGGATGAGATACCGGCGGGCGCCCCGGCGCCTGGCGCTCCGTTGAACCAGCGCCAGACCGTCACGCCCGCGGCGGCGCCGACGCTCACCAGGACCACCGCGGCTGCCGCCATCGGCACCGCACTCCGGGTTCGCCGCGGCCCCGGTTCGGCCGTCTCGACCGGCGGCTCCGATCGGGGCCCGCGGGCCTCGCGCTGGGCTCTCCGGAGACTCACGACGATCTGTCCGGCCTCGCGCTCTCGCTCCGCCCGCTGGCGGGCGTGCTCGTCGGCGCCGAGCCGCCCGGCGACGCGGTCCGCGTCCAGGGCCTCGATGGTCTCCGCCGCCGTCTCGAGCCGGCGCTTGAGCTCCGCGATCTCGCTCATCATTCGTGGGCCCCCTGTTCGTGTCACCGCTCACGCCCCGGACCTGGGTGGTGAGCCAGGCCACGGTCGGCCCCGCGTCGGCCAGCCGGATCCGGGCCACGTCGCCTCGCGCGGCCTCCGCCAGTCCTCGGCTCGACGACTTCGATCCGCGCGCCAAGCGTCCGTGCCCCACCCACCGATCGCGCGCCCCTCGAGCAGTTCTGTCGCTCCAAACGTACCGCGGGTGACCCGGCCGCGACAAGGGGATCGGGCGACAACGAGGCGAGGTCGTCGCGCTCCTTCCGCTTCACGAGCCCGTTCACGTTGAAGACTCCGAGCACGCCGCCGACGACGTCGGGATCGGGGGATCGGCGTGGCGACGATCCACTCCAGCCGCTTGTCGATCTTCGCCAGCTCGGTTCCGGGTAGCGTGTGGGCACGGTCGAGGTGCCCTTCGCGAAGAGCCTGCCCGTCGACAAGGCCCTCCATCCGGAGACGCTCTTCGTCTACGAGATGAACGGCGCGCCGCTTCCCCGGGAGCACGGGGGCCCCGTGCGCGCGCTCGTCCCGGGCTTCTACGGGACCTATCACGTGAAGTGGCTCACCCGCATCGAGGCGCTCGACCGGCCCTTCGACGGCGTCTTCATGACGAAGATCTGGCGCGTGCGCGGGCGCCGCGACGGCTACGCGCGGGAGGAATCGGTGAGCCGGGTCGCCGTCAAGTCCCTGATCACGGCACCGGAGCCCGGCGAGAAGCTCTCCGTCGGCGTGAACATCATCACCATCGCCCGGCAGCCTGTCCCGAGCCCCCCGGGGGGCCGGTCACGGAGTCGAGCCTCGAGCTGGCCGATGCAGTACAATGGGTCCGGCGACGATGCCGTTGCCGTCAAATGCCCCGTCCGGGGCAAGGAGGATCTTGACGATGAAGCGCACGGTCACCCTGTCCGTGGTGGCGTTGCTCCTGGGTTCGACCCTGTTCTGGGCCGCGGATGCGTGGGCTCGGGCCGGCCGTGGTGGTTCCTTCGGCAGCCGTGGCATGCGAGGGTACTCTGCTCCGGTTCGCCCGTCTCCCGGCATGTCGCCGAGCCGTCCCGCGACGCCGCCCTCCACCTTCCAGCAGCGCCCGGGCTGGATGGGCGGGCTCATGGGCGGGATCGCGGGCTTCGCCCTCGGCGGGCTTCTCGGCAGCATGCTCTTCGGCGGCATGGGCGGCGGCATGGGCCACGGCCTCTTCGGCGGCGTCGGCCTGATGGAGATCGTGCTGATGGGGCTGCTCGCGTACTTCGCGATCTCGTTCTTCAGGCGGCGGCAGCAGCAGCAGGCGGCGCTCGCGACCGCGGGCTACGGGATGGCGCGGCCGGAGTACGGGACGCCTCAGCCGGCCGGCGCGCCAAGCTGGCGGCCGGGCGCCGCGTCCCCGGCAACCATCACCATGGAGGCGCCTGCCGGGCCGAGCGATCTCGACCAGGGCCTGGCTCATATCCGCCAGATGGACCCTGGCTTCGATCCCGTCGGATTCGGCGAGCAGGCCTCCGACCTCTTCTTCAGGATCCAGGCGGCGTGGATGGCGCGCGACATGGGCGTGGCGCGCGACGTCTTGACGGCGGAGATGCAGGGCATCCTCCAGCGCGACTGCGACGCGCTCCGGTCGCAAGGCAGGATCAACCGGCTCGAGAACATCGCGGTCCGCTCGGTCGAGCCGACCGAGGCCTGGCAGGAGAGCGGCCAGGACTTCGTCACCGTGCGCTTCCTGGCGAGCCTCCTCGACTACACCGTGGACGAGGCCTCCGGCCAGGTGGTGGCGGGCAGCCGCACGGAGCCCGTGAAGTTCGAGGAGCACTGGACCTGGACGCGGCCCGT
>CAZWXA010000058.1:0-14045 GCA_964637755.1 uncultured bacterium
CTACCGCTCCTTCCAGCACGCCACCCACCAGGCGCTTGTCGACCTTCGGGAGACGATCAAGTGATGCGGAAGCTCTGTGACGAGCTTCTACGGATTCATCGGCGGCGAGACCAACCAGTGGGACCCGGCAATCAGGGTCAGAGCGTTCGCGCCTGGATCTGGAGTGCTCGAGCCGCCGCTACCAGGCGCGCGTCGTAGCTGACCAGCTCGATCGTCTGCCCGTGGCCCCGGAGGAAGTCCATGGTAGCCAGGTGCAACGCGTCCAGCGTCCGGACGGGCACGGGGAAGGGCTCCAAGGCCCGCGCGAGGACCAGAGGCGTGAGCTCGATGTATGCGACGCCGTCCAGCAGGTCGCGCACCTTCTCGCCGTGCGGAGCCTCGAGCCGGCGGGCGTGCACCCGAGCCCAGACCTCGTACTGGAGGAGCCGACTCGCGGTGAGGGGCTCCTGCCATAGATCCTCCGGCGGCTGCCGATCCTCGGCGAAGAGCTGAGCCAGTGCGACCGACGAGTCGAGGTAGATCACCGGTCGGCGCGGGCTTCGTCCAGTTCGCGCATCAGCTCCTCGAAGGCGATCACCGGGGCTCGCGGAGGGGGGGCGGTGAGCGGGCGGGCCGGCGGGGTGACCCACCCCTTGCGCACCAGCTCGGCCAGGACCGCATCGGCCACCGCTGGGCTGCGGCCCGCCCGCGGGGGGACGAGCTCGGCGACGACCCGGTCCCGATCCGTCACAAGAATTGTCTCCCCCCCCTGAGCGAGGCGGACGTACTCCGACAGCTTGTTCTTGAGCACCTTCAAACCGACAGCACGCATCGGTGCCATGGTAGCTTCCGGAAGCCCCCTGCGTCAATCGCTCGACCTCGACCTGGAGCGGCGGTTCGAGTGGTTGTAGGCGGCCGGATGTGGTGGGCCGCCGCCGCGGGCAACGGTCAGGCAGGTGCCGGCACGGTGATGAGGTCGAAATTTGCCCGCGAATCTCCAGCGGTTTCCGGTAGTGCGGGCTGTGGCCCTCTTGCTTTCAAGAGCTCAGGGCTTCCCGTCGAGCCGGCGTGACGTACAATCGCACCATGCTTGCGAGGGAGGTGGCAGGGAATGATCCCCTGGCCAGAGCGATCGCGTTCCTGGAGGCCGGAGCGTGGCAGCAGGCCCACGAGATCGTCCAGCACGACACGTCCGCGCTCGCGGGATGGCTCCACGGCATCGTGCATACCCTCGAGGGCGATCTCGACAACGCGCGGTACTGGTATCGGCGGGTGGACCGCGCCTTCCCAGGCCCCGAGGCCGTCCAGGAGGAGATCGCTGCTGCCCGCCGAACGGCGCAGGGTGGAGCCGAACCCGGTCGCGCGTGAGCCGCGCCGTCCGGTCCGCTGAGCCAGCGACGAGATGGAGCGGCGCCGGCTCGGCAGCACCGACATCGTCGCGAGCGTCCTCGGCTTCGGCGGCGCCGAGATCGGCTACCGGCGCGTCGCCGCCCGCACCGTCGCGCGCCTCCTCGGGAGCGCGCTGGATGCCGGCCTGAACGTGATCGACACGGCCGAGTGCTACGCCGACAGCGAGGTCCTCATCGGGCGGGCGATCGGCTCCCGGCGCCGGGAGTACTTCCTCTTCAGCAAGTGCGGCCATGCCCGCGGCTGGGCGCACCCCGACTGGCGACCAGCCTCGCTCCTCGCCGGCGTCGAGCGGAGCCTCCGTCGCCTCGAGACCGACTACCTCGACCTGATCCAGCTCCACAGCTGCTCGCTGGCCGAGCTTCGGCAGGGTGACGTGATCGCGGCGCTCGAGCGGGCGCGCGAGCGAGGCTGGGCGCGGTACATCGGCTACAGCGGCGACGGCGAGGCGGCCCGCTACGCGGTCGAGTGCGGCCGCTTCGACACCCTCCAGACATCGGTCAGCGTCGCAGACCAGGAGGCCCTCGAGCTCACCCTGCCCCTGGCCCGAGGCCGGCAGATGGGGGTGATCGCCAAGCGACCGCTGGCGAACGTCGCGTGGCGGTACGCGCGGAAGCCGGCCGAGTCCTACCACCAGACCTACTGGTCGCGCCTGCGGACACTCGACTATCCCTTCCTGCGGGACGGTTCCGACACGGCGGTGGCCACCGCGCTGCGCTTCACGCTCGCGGTGCCGGGTGTCCACACCGCCATCGCCGGCACCACGAAGCCGGAGCGGTGGCAGCAGAACGCGGCGGTGCTGCAGACCGGCTCCCTGCCCGCGGGCGAGTTCGAGCGGATCCGCGCCCGCTGGCGCGAGGTCGCCGATGCGTCGTGGGTCGGCCAGGTGTGAGCCGGCCGGTCGCCGTTGGAGGGCCGCAGGCGCCTCCGATCCTGAACCGCAGCACCCTGGCGCTGGCGGCGGAGCAGGAATTGACATCACGTGGCGGGCTGTCAATAATCGCGGGGGCAGCAGGATCGGCTGTCGAGGAGGACCGGCATGAGCGTCGACGTCTTTTCCGCGAAGAAACTCGATCGGCTGGTCCGCATCGACCCCAGGTCCACCGGCGTCATCGTCGTCGACATGCTCAACGATTTCTGCAAGCCCGGCGGGGCCATGGTGCTGCCCGGGTACGAACGCCTCGTGCCGCCGCAGAAGAAGGTCGTCGAAGCCGGGCGACAGGCGGGGTGCCCGATCCTCTTCGTGGTCGACACGCATCGCCGGAATGTGGTTCAGGACCGCGAGTTCCTCAAGCGTACGCCCCACTGCCTCGAGGGGACCTGGGGCGCCCAGGTGATCGAGGATCTGGACCCGCGGCCCAACGACGTCTACATCGTCAAGCGCCGCTACTCGGCCTTCTTCAACACGGACCTGGACCTCACGCTGCGCGACCTCACGGTGGACACCCTCGTGATCTTCGGAGTGGTGACCAACATCTGCGTGCGCTCCACGGTGCACGACGCCTTTTTTCTCGGCTACCAGGTGATCGTGCCGGAGGACTGCGTGGCCGCCACCGGGCCGCGCGAGCAGGAGTCGTCGCTGTACGACATCGCCACGCACTTCGGCATCGTCGCCGACAGCGAGCAGGTCACCGCCGCGTTGCTGCGGAGCGCCCCGCTCGAGAACCGCGTCGCGGCCTGAATCGGAGTCCGGCGCGCCACACGACCCGCGCCACACGACCAAGGTGCGCGCCGAGCTGACGTGAGGCGCCGGTCATGAGGCACGCTGGGGTCGGGAGCCGCCCGCACTCACGCACGTTCACTCACAAGGGGGACCAGATCATGTGGAGCGATCGAACCGACAGCAGCCCCTCTTCCCCGTCGCGGCGCCGCCTGCTGCAGGGCGCGGCCGCCGGCGCTGCCGTGCTCGGACTCGGCGTTCCCCGCATCGCGCGGGCCGCCGATCCCATCAAGGTCGGCGTGCTGCAACCGCTGTCCGGGGGGCTCGAGAGCCTGGGCCAGCAGGGCGTGCAGGGCACGCAGCTGGCGATCGAGGAGGCCAACGAGGCCGGCGGCGTCCTCGGGCGGATGTTCGACCTCGTCATCGCCGACGACAAGACCGACCCCAAGACGGCGGTGGAGCGCACCCGCGAGCTGATCCAGCGCGACAGCGTGGTGGCCATCTTCGGCCCGGTGACCAGTGCCAACCGCGACGCCATCCAGTCCACCATCGAGCGCTTCAAGACGCCGCTCTTCTACGCCACCGACTACGAGGGCGGCGTGTGCAGCCGCTACATCATCTGCTACAGCGGGCTCCCCGACCAGTGGGTGAGCCCGTTCATCCCGTTCCTCAAGCAGAACTACGGCGACACCTTCTTCATGTTCGGGAGCGACTACGTGTGGCCGCGCAAGATGAACGAGGCGGTGCGCAAGGCGGCGGAGCAGGCCGGGGGCCGGATCGTGGGAGAGGAGTACACGCCGTTCGGGGTGAAGGACTTCACGAGCACGGTGCGCAAGATCGAGCAGTCGGGCGCCAAGGTGGTCGTGCTCGACGTGGTGGGGGCGGACGCCATCACCTTCGTCAAGCAGTTCGTGGCCGCGGGCGGCAAGACCAGGACCAAGCTCGCGTGGCTCGGCTACAGCGAGAACTACATCCCGGGCCTCACCCGGGACGAGTCCGAAGGCATCGTGACCGTCGCCAACTACATCAGCACGCTCGACAAGCCGGAGGCCAAGGCCTTCGTGGCCAAGGTCAGGAAGCGCTTCGGCGACCGCGCCATCGTGAGCAACACGGTGGACGCCCACTACATGCTGACCCGCTTCTTCATCGAGGGCGTCAAGCGGGCCGGCGTGGTGGACAAGGAACGGATCATCGACTCGGTGACCGGCTTCCAGCTCCAGTCGGGCAACGGGATGGTGCGGCTGCGCCCGGAAGACCGTCACGCCGATCTCAACGTCGTCATCGCTGAGACGCGTAACCAGAAGCAGGTCCTGCTGAAGGACCTGGGGCTGGTCAAGGCGTCCGTCCAGTGCAAGACGTGATGGCGCCTGGGGCGATCTGACCTCGCCGCGTGACACCGCCGCTCCTCGAGGTCCGCGAGGTCAGCAAGGACTTCGGCGGCCTCCACGTCCTGCACGGGGTGAACCTGTCCCTCGGCGCCGGGGAGCTGCGGTGCATCATCGGCCCCAACGGGTGCGGCAAGACCACGCTCTTCAACATCATGACCGGCGCCTTTCCCCCGACCTCCGGAACGGTGCTGTTCCGGGGCGAGGAGATCATCCACCGCCCTCCCCACGCGATCAGCCGGCTCGGCATCGCCCGCAAGTTCCAGGTCCCGGGCATCTACCCCACCCTCGCGGTGGCGGAGAACCTCGAGATCCCGCTGCTCGGCCGCGCCGGCGCCGCCGGTCCCTGGTCGCTGGTGCGCGCGGGCGCCCGCGCCGGGGAGCGGGCGCACGGACTGGCGACACGCTTCAACCTGCGGCGCCAGGCGCTCCGCGCGGCCGGCGGGCTGCCGCACGGCCAGAAGCAGTGGCTCGAGATCGCCATGCTGCTCGGAAGCGATGCGCAGATCCTGCTGCTCGACGAGCCCACCGCCGGCATGTCGGCGGCCGAGACGCTGGCCACGGTGGAGCTCATCCGCCAGCTCCAGCAGGAGCACGGCATTGCGGCGCTGGTGATCGAGCACGACATGACGTTCGTGCGCCGGCTCGACTGTCCGGTCACCGTCATGCTGCGCGGGTCGGTCCTGTTCGCGGGCAGCTATGCCGAGGTCCAGGCGCACCCCGAGGTGCGGGAGGCGTATCTCGGGTACGCAGGCCGAGGATGACGGTCGGCCAGGTCGAGGGTGGTCTCGCCGGAGCCGCTCCCGGGCGCTGACGCCGGGATGCTGGTGATACGGGGCCTCATCGCCGGCTACGAGGACGCCGGGACCGTCCTGGAGGGCATCGACCTCGAGGTCGGCGCGGGCGAGTCGGTGGCGCTGATGGGACGCAACGGGATGGGCAAGACCACCCTGCTGCGCGCCATCATGGGCCATGTGCGGCCGGCCGCCGGACAGGTCACCTTCGACGGACTGGACCTCACCGGCCGGCCGCCCTTCGCGGTCAGCAACGCCGGCATCGCCTACGTGCCCCAGGGCCGCGAGATCTTCACGGACTTCACCGTGGAAGAGAACCTTCTGCTCGGGCTCTTGGGCAAGAAGGGCGTCGCCGCGCGGGTCCCCGACGCCATCTACACACGCTTCCCGATCCTGGCCGAGCGCCGAGCGCAGCGCGCCGGCACCATGTCGGGCGGCGAGCAGCAGCAGCTCGCCATCGCCCGCGCCATCATCAGCCGCCCGCGGCTTCTCCTGCTGGACGAGCCCTCCGAGGGCATCCAGCCGTCCATCGTGGCGTCCATCGCCGTCACCGTGTCGGACATCTCGCGAGAGGACGGCATGAGCGTGCTGCTGGTCGAGCAGAGCCTCGACCTGGTGCTGGCGCTGACCACGCGCTGCCTGTTCATCGAGAACGGCAGGATCGTCGACCAGACCGACAGCCCTCGGCTGCGCGACGACAGCGCGCTGCTCGATCGCTACCTGTCGGTGTAGGCCGGCCGCCGGTGGCCCAGATCCTGCTTGTCGCCCTCGACGCCTCCAACTTCATGCTGGCGTTGCTGCTGGTGACGCTGGGCCTGGTGATCATCTTCGGACTGATGAACGTGATCAACATGGCCCACGGCGAGCTGTTCCTGCTGGGGGCCTACACGGTCGTGCTGGTGCAGCGGCACGGCGGCAGCTTCTGGCTGGCGCTGGCCCTCGCCCCGCTCGCGCTGGCCCTGATCGGCCTGCTCATCGAAGCGCTGGTGATCCGGCATGTCTACCACCGCTTCATCGACACGATCCTTGCCACCTGGGGCCTGTCCATCAGCCTCAAGCAGGCGGTGATCATCGCCTTCGGTCCCACCGCCCAGCAGGTGGAGAACCCCCTGCCGCAGGCGGTCAGGATCCTGGCCGCCCTGTATCCCGTCTACCGGCTCTTCATCATGGCGGTGGCGGTGCTGGTCGCGGGGGGCACGTTCCTGCTCTTCTATCGAACGCGGCTGGGCCTGGCGGCACGGGCCGTGATCTCGAACCGACCGATGGCCAGCAGCCTGGGCCTCAACACCCGCCGCATGGACCGCATGACCTTTGCCTTCGGGGCGGCGCTGGCCGGACTCGCGGGCGCGGTGATGGCGCCGCTCATGAGCGTCGATCCCCAGATGGGCGTGGGATTCCTGATCCCGGCGTTCCTCTCCATCCTGGTGGGTGGCACCGGCTCCCTGCTCGGGGCGCTGCTCGGCACGGCGCTGATCGCGAGCACGAGCACCGTGGTGTCCAGCATCTGGACCCAGATCGCGGCCCAGATGATGGTCTTCGCGCTCGCCATCGTGGTGATCCGCCTCTTCCCGCGGGGCCTCATGGGCGCTCGCAGGTGAGCCTGCGATCGGCACGCGCCGGGATCGTGGTGACCGCGGCCGTGTGGGTCCTGCTCGCCGCCTGTCCGCTGGCCCTCGGCGAGTGGCGGCTGTCCCAGCTGGCCCAGATCATGAGCTACGGCATCTTCGCCATGAGCCTCGCGTTCGTCTGGGGGCAGACGGGCCTGCTGTGCTTCGGGCAGGCGATCTTCTTCGGCGTCGGGGCGTACGTGATGGCGCTGATCACGAAGGGGCTGATCCCTGGCGTGGGCGCGGGCACCGTGATGGGGCTCCTCGCCGCCACGCTGCTGCCCGGCCTGCTGGCGCTCATCGCGGGCATCCTCATGTTCCGCGGGCGCGGCCTGTCGGGCGCCTACTTCGCCATCGTCACCCTGGCAGGGGCGGTGATCGCGGAGCGGGCCGCGAGCCACTGGAGCTTCATCGGGGGGTTCAACGGTCTGCTCGACGTGCCGCCGCTGCGGTATGGCGCCGGCGGGAGCCGCGTCGAGCTGCTCGCCACCCTGCCCGTCTACTACGTCATGCTCGGCGCGGCGGGCGGGGCGTATGGGTTTCTGCTGTGGCTCGAGCGCTCGCCGGTGGGCACGGCGCTGCGGGCGGTGCGGGACAACGAGCAGCGCACCGCGTATTTCGGCTTCGACGTGTCGGTGTACAAGGCGTTCAGCTTCGCGCTGAGCGGTGCCGTGGCGGGCTTCGCCGGCGGCCTGTTCGTGACCCAGTTCGGGTTCGTATCACCGGCGCTGATCGGGGTGCCGCTGTCCACCGAGGTACTCATCTGGACCGCGCTGGGGGGCCGGGAGGTCCTGCTCGCCGCCTTCCTCGGCGCGCTCGTCGTGCGCTCGGTGGAAGGCGCCCTGTCCGAGTCGCTGGGGGAGTACTGGCTGCTCGGGCTGGGCGTGCTGTTCATCGCCTCGGTCGTGATCTTCCCGCGTGGTCTGATGGGGCGCCTGCTTTCGCTCCCCCTGCCCCGGCGGATGATCGAACTGGCTGAACCTCCGCGCGCCGCGGGCACGGAGGCCACAGGGTGATGTCGCAACGCGACCGGCAGAAGCACGAGGCGTTCTGGACAGCGGTCGCCGCCACCTTCCCGTCCCTCAAGGGCGCGGCCTCCACCGAGTACTACTTCGAATGCGAGCGGATGCTGTTCGAGGACTTCTTCCCGGATCTCGGCGGCCGGTCGCTCCTGAAGACGGATCTCTGGGACGAGGCGAAGAACAGCGAGATCCTGAGGTGGGCGGCGGCGCAGGGCGCTCGTCCGTTCGGCGTCGACATCGCGTTCGAGGTGGTCGCGCAGGCCGGCGGCGTCCTCCGCCGGTACCACCCGGGCCTCGTCGTCGCCGACGTGAGGGCGCTCCCCTTCGCCAGCGGCTCGTTCGACCTGATCTACTCCATGGGGACCATCGAGCACTTCCCCGACTACGCGGCAGCGGTGGGGGAGATCTTTCGCGTGCTGAAGGTCGGTGGAAGGGCCATCGTTGGCGTGCCGAACAAGCTCGACCCGTTCCTCCGCCCGATGCTGGTGCACGTGCTCAACTCGCTCGGCCTCTACGCGTACGGGATGGAAGCGTCGTTCACTCCGGGGGCGTTCCGCCGGCTCCTGGAATCGGCGGGGTTCCGGGTGGCGGCACGAAGCGGGATCCTGTTCATGCCCGGATGGCTGCGCATGCTCGATCTCCTCTGCTTCACCCGCTTCCCGCGACTCGCGGGAGTGACAGGCCAGGCCGTCCGGCCGTTCCGGTGGCTCTACCGGCGATTCCCCTCGTCCCGGCGCCACGGCTACCTGATGGCCATGGCGGCCGACAAGGTGCCCTGAGCCGACGACCGGAGGCGCACCTCGGTCGCGCGGCGAGCCCGGCACGGCCAGGCTCCGTGGTAATTTGACGCCGGCGTGCGCGGCATCATATTTCGTCTCCTCGAAGCCAGGCGGGTCATCGGATCTCCGAGATTTCTGGTCGTCTTGCCGTGGCTCGCGCTCCGGCGGAACTACCTCGTGCTGGTCCGCGACCTCGACGACCGGCTCCCCGAGGTGCCGGCCGGGCCGCTCCTCCGGTGGACAACGCTCACGGACCACGAGATCCCCGATCTCAGGGCGATCAACCCCACGCTCTCGGAAGCGGAGATCGGCCGCCGCCTGGCCAACTGGCACGAGTGCCTCCTGGGGTGGGTCGGCGGGTCGCTGGCGTACTACCACTGGTCCGCGGGCGGCGGCGCGTATCTCCCATACCTCGGGTGCCGGCTCGACCTCGCCCCGACCGACTATCTGATCGCGGAAACCTTCACCGCGCCCCGGTTCCGACGGCGAGGGATCCATTCCACCGCCAGCCTCTCGTGCCTGCACCGGGCCCGTGCGCTTGGCTTCACGCGCCTGATCGGCTTCGTGGCGTCCTGGAACACGCCGTCGGTACTGGTTGCTCGCCACCGGATGGGTCGAACGCTCGTAGGAACCGCCACCTGCTGGCATGTCGGGGCGTGGCGCCTGCTTCGCGGGACAGGCGCCGTGAAGATCGGAGGGCGTCACCCCGCGTTCGTGACCCTCGCCGAGTCGCGACCGCCAGGGATCGGCCGAGGTGTCGACGTCGATCACCGACCGGGCTAGCCCGGACCATTCATGAACGGATCACCCGAGAGGCGGACGGGTCCTGTCGCGGCGGGCAGGTGGGGCGCCGGCGTGGTATCGTGTCGCACGCCGATGCCCTGGAACCCCAAGTACTCCGGTTTCTTGGCGCTGCTGGTAATCCTCTCGGCCGCGCCGACGGCCGCCCAGGCTCCCGCGCCGGGACAGAAGCGACCGGCGATTCCGGTCAAGGTCGCCCCCATCGTCGAGCGTCCGCTCGTCGACGAGATCAGCTTCATCGCGGCCATCGAGCCCTCGGTGGCGACGACCGTCGGCGCCGAAGTCGAGGGGCGCATCGCCGAGATGCCCGTGCTCGAGGGCGATCGGGTGGCGGCAGGCAAGACCGTCATCGCCCGGATCGACGCCGGACCCCGGGAAATCCTCCTCCGCGAGGCGCAGGCGGCCGTGGCCAAGGCGCGCGAGGAACTGGAGAAGCTCCGCCGCGGCTACCGGGCGGAGGAGATCGAGCAGCGCGCGGCGGACATGGCCGAGCAGAAGGCCATGATGGACCGCGCCGAGCAGGATTACCGTCGCGCCGAGCGGCTGCACGCCGAGGAGTTCATCAGCGTCGCCGAGCGCCAGCGCTTCGAGACCGAGTATGTGGCCGCCAGGCAGAAACACCAGCGGATGGCCGCGGCCTACCGCATGGCGCAGGCGGGGCCGCGGCCGGAGGAGATCGCGCAGGCCGACGCGGAGCTGGCCCAGATGCAGGCGCGGGCCGACCGCATCGCCGATGAGATTCGACGCGCGACGATCCGCGCCGCCATCAGCGGCTTCGTCGTGAAGAAACACGTCGATGTCGGCGTCTGGCTCCGGCCCGGGGACAAGGTGGTGGATCTCGTCGCCCTCGATCCCGTCTTCGTCACCGGAGCCGTGGGCGAGCGGGAGATCTCCCGCCTCCGACCCGGTCAGGGCTCGACCGTCGATGTCGACGCGCATCCCGGGCGCAGGTTCGGCGGCCGGGTCACGGCGATCGTACCCAGCGCCGACCCGGCCAGCCGGACGTTTCCGGTCAAGGTCACGGTGGAGAACCCGGGCGGGCTGCTGAAGGCAGGGATGTTCGCCCGGGTGTCGGTCCGGACGGGCGCCGGGCGCAAGGGGCTGTTCCTCCCCAAGGACGCGGTCGTCCGGCGCGGCGGCAAGGAGTTCGTCTTCGTGGTCAACGGGAACGCGGCCAAGCAGATCCCCGTCCAGACCGGCGTCGAGGTGGGCGGGCAGGTGGAGGTGCGGGGTGACGGGCTCGCCGCCGGTCAGCGGGCGGTGACCCTCGGCAACGAGTTCCTCCAGCCCGGAATGCAGGTGGCGCCGCAGTGAAGCTGATCGCGTTCTGCGTCAAGTATCCCGTCACGGTGTGGGTGGGGATCGTGCTCGCGGTCCTCTTCGGCGCGGTCGCGCTCACGCGGCTCCCACTCCAGATGATCCCCACCGTGGACGTCCCGGAGATCACGGTGGAGACCGAGTACCCGGGCGCGGCGCCGCTCGAGGTCGAGCGCGAGATCACCCGGCGCCAGGAGGAGAAGCTCAACTCGGTCGAGAACCTCCGCGAGATGACCTCCACCTCGATCGAGGGCAAGAGCACGATCGTGCTCAAGTTCGACTGGGGAACCAACAAGGACATCGCGCGGCTCGGCGTCTCCGAGAAGCTCGACCTGGTGACGGAGGTCCCCGAGGACGCCAAGGAGCCCCAGATCCGGGCGGTCAACACCGACGAGGAGACGCCGATCGCCTGGATCGTCGTCGAGGGCGACCGGTCGGTGAACGAGATCTGGGAAGAGGTCGACGACGTCATCTCGCCGCGGCTCGAGCGCGTCGGCGGCGTGGGCGCGGTCTGGCGCTTCGGCGGCCAGACCCGGGAGGTCCACGTCGTCCTGGACCAGCGGACGATGGCCTCCCGCGGTCTCACCATCGCCGAGGTGCGCGACGCGGTCCTCAACGAGAACCGCACGACCAAGGGCGGCCAGATCAGCGAGGGCAAGCACCGCACCGTCGTCCGCACCCTCGGCGAGGTCAGCGACATCCGCCAGCTCGAGGACATCGTGCTGCGGCGGGGCGGCACCGGCCACACCGGCAACGGTCACGGCATGGTGTACCTCCGGGACATCGCCCGGGTGACCTTCGGCCACAAGGACCGCGACTTCACGGTGCGGACCAACGGCGTGGACGCCATCGCGCTGGGCGTGCTCCGCCGCTCGGGCGCCAACACCATCGACACCATGAAGGGCGTCAAGGCGGAGCTCGCCTACCTGAACGACCGCGTCTATCAGGGCAAGGGCATCCGCCTGACCCAGGTGTACGACGAGACGAGGTACATCGACGAATCGCTGGCGCAGGTCACGGATAACGTCTACTGGGGCATCGCGCTGACCGTGATCGTGCTGCTCCTGACGCTCCGGAGCGTCGGCCCCACCCTGGTGAATGCGCTCGCCATCCCGGTCTCGCTGATGGCGACCTTCATCGTCCTCGGGCTGCTCGGCCGCACCCTCAACATCATCCTGCTCGCCGGGCTCGCGTTCGCGTCGGGCGTGGTCGTGGACAACGCCACGGTCGTGCTCGAGAACATCGTGCGTCACCGGGAGATGGGCAAGGATGCCATGCGGGCCGCGCTCGACGGCGCCAGCGAGGTGTGGGGCGCGATTCTCGCCGCGACGCTGACCACGGTGTCGGTCTTCCTGCCGATCTTCTTCGTCCAGCAGGAGGCGGGCCAGCTCTTCCAGGATCTCGCGCTGGCCATCGTCATCTCGACCCTTCTGTCGCTCCTGGTCTCGGTGACGGTGGTGCCGATGCTCGCCGCCCGGCTGACGATCGGTGAAGGACGGGCCACGCCGCGGTTCCCCCGGCTCAACGCGGCCCTCGACTGGATCGGCGGAGGTGTTGTCCGGACGGTGGTGGGGTTCCTGGACTGGCTGCGTCGTGGTGTCCTGCGCCGGGTGGTGACCGCGGCCTCGATCGTGGCGGCGTCGGTCGCCCTATCGTACCTGCTGGCTCCTCCGATGGACTACCTGCCCCAGGGCAACCGGAACCTCTTCTTCGTCATCGTCAAGACGCCGCCCGGATACTCCACCGAGCAGAAGGAGCAGATCCTCCGCGTCCTCGAGCAGCGGTACGCCAAGATCCCCGAGATCGAGCGCCAGTTCTCGGTCGTCCGGCTCGAGGAGCCTCTCATGGGCGTGCTCGCCAAGCCCGAGTACACGTCGCTGCCCCAGATGCGGGCCCTCCTGGCCAAGCTCAGGGCGCAGAGCCAGGGGGTGCCCGGAACCCTCGCGGTCTTCGCCACCCAGTCGCCGCTGTTCCGCCGCCGCGGCGCGTTCTTCGGCGGCACGAACCTCCAGGCCGACGTCAAGGGCAAGGATCTCGACACGATCCGTGAGATCGCCGGGCGGCTGGAAGCCCAGCTCAAGCAGTTCCGGGGAGCGAACTTCGTCAACTCCTCGTTCGAGTGGGGGAACCCGGAGCTGCAGGTGTCCATCGATCGCGAGCGGGCCGCCGCGCTCGGGCTCACCGCCCGCGAGGTGGGCTACATCGTGGAGACCGCGGTCGCGGGCACGCTCGCCGGCACGTTCCGGGAGGGCGGCAAGGAGATCGACATCAAGCTCGTCTCGAACGAGCGTGACGGGCGGCGGACCCAGGACGTCGACCGCACGGTCTTCTACACGCGCGCGGGCGTCCCGTTGCGCCTGACCGAGATCGCGACCGTGGCCCCGGCCGCCGGCCCCACCAAGGTCCAGCACGTGGATCAGGACCGGTCGATCTCGATGACGGTGAACGTGAAGGAGCAGATGGCGCTGGAAGAGGCGATGAAGGCCGTGGATGAGGAGATCATCACACCCGCGCGGCTGGGGCTGCCGCTCGGCTACTCCATCAACGTGACCGGCCAGGCCCGCGACCTGACCGAGGCCTTCAACGCCCTCAAGTGGTCGTACCTCCTGGCCCAGATCGTCATCTACCTGCTGATGGCGTCGCTGTTCGAGTCGTGGCTGGTGCCGTTCTACATCATGTTCAGCGTCCCGCTGGCCGTCACCGGCGGCGTGCTCGCCGTGCGCTGGGCCCACACGGTCGAGCCCGCGATCAAGCTGGACACGGTCACGATGATGGGGTTCGTGATCCTGTCCGGGATCGTCGTGAGCAACGCGATCCTGATCGTCCACCAGGCCCTGAACCACATGCGCGAGGGACAGGAGCCCCAGGAGGCGCTGCTCTCCTCCGTGGAAAACCGCATCCGGCCCATCTTCATCACGACGCTGACGACACTGACCGGCGTGCTCCCACTGGTCGTGTCGAGCGGCTCCGGCTCCGAGCTGTACCGCGGGCTCGGCGCGGCCGTGCTGGGCGGGCTCACGCTCTCGACCATCGTCACCCTGCTCCTCGTGCCCATCGTCTATTCCCTGGGCCTCGACGCTCAGCGCGCGCTCGCGAGCCGCCGGCCCCGGTGGCGCCGGTCGCCGGCTCGCGCCCTCGAGGTGGCGCCTCAAACGGTGAAGCTCGAGCGAACGACGCTGAATCCGGGCGCGACCGGCCGCGCCGACTGACCGCCCGCCGGGAGACCCCACGATGACGACCGCGCCGCGGAACGGCATCGACGGCGAATGGGTCAGGAGGTCCGGTTCACGGCGC
>CAZWXA010000059.1:0-13902 GCA_964637755.1 uncultured bacterium
GTGATCCCCGCGGGAGACCGCCAGCTCACCGGTCTGTCGAACTGCTCGCCAGCGCCAGGCCTCCCAGAGAGGTCTCGACCCGCTAAACAATTACGCCGGCGGCTCGACCCGGGGTCTCGGCGAGGGCTGCTCCTCCCCGATCCCCGGTCGTCGTGGACGTCGATTTCTTCATGCCCTTTCCGCGGGGGCCGGCGGTCGGCCTCGAACGCACGGCGTGTGGCCCCGCCGCGCAGGCTCGGCCGGGATGCGTGGCTTCCGGCCCGCGCGCTGGCGCGCAGGCCGAAACCGCGATCGCCGCACTCGAGACGTCCGGGATGCGTGGCTTCCGTCCAGCGCGTTGACCGGGGCCGGAGCGTGGGCTACGATGCGGCCGTGCTGAGGAGCGTGCCGGAATGCCGGATCAGGGCGCGGAACACGTCGGCCGACTCGGCGAACAAGATCCACGACGACACCGTCGCGCGCCGGTTCGGCTTCCGGGGCGGTCTCGTGCCCGGCGTGACCGTCTACGCGTACATGACGCGACCGATCGTCGCCGCGCTCGGGCGCGCCTGGATCGAGCGGGGACGCGCCTCGGTTCGCTTCGTCAAGCCGATCTACGAGGGGGACGACGTCACGCTCCGCACCGCGGAGTTGCCCGGTGACCTCCGTGCGATCGAGGTGACCGCCCTGAACCCGGCCGGTGAGTCGTGCGCGGTCGCGACAGCCGCCCTGCCGGCTGTCGACGACGACCCCGGTGTCGATCTCGTCGCCTACCCGTGGCGCGATCTGCCTGACGAGCGCCCCGAGGCGACCCGCGCCGTGCTCGAAGCCCTGGGGGCGCTCGGCTCCCCGGAGCTCTGGTACGACGAGGCGGTCGCGGCCGAGTATCGCGACAAGTTCGACGATCCCGGTCCGCTCTACCGCCCGCCCGGGGCGCTCGTTCATCCCGGGCTCTTCCTGGACCAGGGCAACCGTGCCCTCGACCGGAACGTCCGGCTCGGACCCTGGATTCACACCGCGAGCGAGATCCGGCACCTCGGTCCGGCCCACGTCGGCGAACGCATCACGACGCGCGGCCGCGTGCAGCGACTCTTCGAGAAGAAGGGCAACGAGCTGGTGGAGCTGGACCTGCTCCTCGTGGCCGGCGACGCGCGGCCGGTCGCCCGGCTCCGACACACGGCGATCTACCGGCTCCGCGGGGCCTGAACAGCCACCCACGATTCGGAAAGACGGGAGCGTCCAGCCCGACCGCGGGGGAGAGGCTTACGGATCAGCTGCCGTGGGGGGACTTCGTGGCGTTCGGGCCCGGTCGAGAACCACTTCCGGCGGGCACGCCGTGCTCGATCGTCTGCTGACACAGGACACCGGTGCCGTTCGCCTACTACGCACGGCTCTCGCGTTCCCAGCAGGTGACCTACCGCAAGAGCGACGGTCTCACGCAGCTCCGGCTGCGCCACCCAGGCGAGCTGCAGCCGCTGGTGGCGGCGCTGGAGGCCGCCCTCGGGTCGGAGAGCAGGGAGCGGACGCAGGCGGCGAGCGAGCGGCTGACCCGGGGGCTCACCGACGCGTTCGGAGTCCAGGCGGTGCGGGTCGAGGTGCTGGCCGCCCGGCCCCACGCCCGGTGGGGCGAGCTGCACGGGCTCTACGAGGCGCCTCGCGTGGGGCGGCCGAAGGTGACGCTCTGGATGCGCACGGCCCGGCAGCGGCGCGTGGTGGCGTTCCGCACCTTCCTGCGAACGCTGCTGCACGAGGTCGGGCACCACCTGGACTACACGCTCCTGAACCTGGCGGAGTCGTTTCACACGCAAGGGTTCTACAAGCGGGAGTCGAGCCTGTTTCACCAGCTCGTCCCGGAGAGAGGAGATGCGATGCCGACAATCGAGGACGTGAAGAAGATGCCGCTCGAGCAGCAGCTCGATCGGCTCGGGCGGACCGCGGACGATCTGGCCGCCGCCGTTCAGGGGGCGAGCGAGGCCGCGCTCTCGAAGCGGCCGGACGCGACGAACTGGGCGGCCACGGAGGTCCTCTGCCACCTGCGGGACACCGAGGAGTCCTTCATGGCTCGCTTCCAGGCCGTCCTCGCCATGGACGAACCGAAGTTCTTTCCGATCGACCCCGACCGCTGGGCGGAGGAGCGGCAGTACCTCCGGGCGGAGGCGGCGGCCGCTCTCGCGGCGTTCCGGCGGCGACGCCAGGAGTCTCTGGCCCTGCTGCGGGGGCTCAAGCCCGGGGACTGGTCCCGCGGCGGCGTTCATCCGGCGCGGGGCCTGATGACCGTGAGCGACTTCGTCGCGCTGATCACCTGGCACGACGACAACCACCTCGACCAGCTCAAGCGGGCTCTGGAGGGTCGCGTCTAGCTCGAGTCCGCGAGCCGGGCCGCCGGGAGCGGCCCGGTCATCCCCTGGCGACGAGGTCGTGGAGGGCCCGGAACTGGGCCTCGTCGGCGCACGCGATCAGCACGTCTCCGGCCTTGAGCCGCGTGGCCGCGGGCGGGTTGAACTCGTACTGCCCGGTGTCGGCGTCGCGGCGGCCGAACACCACGACGCCGACGCGGGCGGCGACGTTCAGTTCGCGGAGCGTGCGGCCGCTGGCCGGACCCGGCGGCACCGGGATCTCCTGGACGCGGATGGCGCCGGGCTGGCGGAGCATCGCGTCGAGGAACGAGACCACGTGCGGCCGGAGCATCTCGGACGCCATGCGGAGCCCGCCGATCAGGTTGTTGGAGACCGCCGCGTCGGCGCCCGCCTTGAGGAGCTTCGGGCGCGACTCCTCCGTGATGACGCGCGCGACGATCCGGAGCGAGGGATTCAGCTCCCGCGCCGTGAGGATCGCGAAGAGGTTGTCCTTGTCCGAGGGCATGTTGACGATCAGTCCTCGCGCCCGCTGGACCCGCGCGGCCTCGAGCGTCCCGGACTCCGTCGCGTCGCCGATCACGTAGAGCGCGTCGCCGAGCTTCTCGATCGCCGGCACCCGGGCCCGCTCGATCTCGACGAAGACGAACGGCGTTGCCGTGGAGGCCAACTCGCGGGCGATGTGCCGGCCGGTCTCGCCCGCGCCGCACACGATCACGTGGTTCTCGAGGGCCGCGACACGACGCTCCATCTTGCGCTTGCCGAGGAAGTCGGTCAGCTCGCCTTCAACGAAGAAGGCGGTGACGGTGCTGATCGCGTAGCCGGCCGACGCCAGGCCGACCACGATCAGTCCGATCGTGAAGACGCGCCCCTCCCGGGAGAGCGGGTGGGTCTCCCCGTAGCCGACCGACCCGATGGTGATGACCGTCATGTACACGGAGTCGAGGAGACCCCAGCCCTCGATCACCATGTACCCGACCGTCCCCGCGCAGGCGGTCACGGCCAAGAGCGCGACCGCGGTCGCGAGCCGTCGTCGGGCCGCTCCCATGGTCGAGGCCGCTACGGTCGGCCACGCTGGTGGAGGGTCACGGGGCGTACCGGACGCCGAGCGCGCCGAGCTGCGCTCGGAGGTCGTCGCCGCGGTCGACCCGGAAGAGCACGGCGGAGAGGCCGGCAGCCTCCGAGGCCCGCACGTTCGCCTCGTGGTCGTCGACGAAGATGCACGCGGCCGGGGCCAGGCCGAGCCGCCGGCACGCGAGCGCGTAGATCTGGGGCTCGGGCTTGGCCAGCCCGATCTCGGCCGAGCAGACGATGTCGTCGAAGAGGTCGTGGACGGGAAGGCTCTCCCGCAGTCGATCGCGGAGCGTCCGGTCCGCGTTGCTCAGGATGGCCAGCCGGTAGCGGGGTCGGAGCGCGCGCACCAGGGCGACGTTCTCCGCGATCGGGTGCTGCGCCGCGCGCCAGACGTCGTGCAGGCGCGGCAACGGGCGGCCGGCGGCCGCTTCGAGGTCGCGATGGGCTTCCTCCCGCCAGGCCCGGGGATCGCCCACCCCACGCTCGATCGCCTCCCAGGTGCCGGACCGGTAGAGGGTCGAGAAGACGGCGCCGCGGTCGAGGCCGTGGGCGTGCTCGAGGTCCTGGCAGACGTCCCACCGCATGTTCCAGAGGACACCGCCGAAATCGAAGATGACGCCGGCCGGCTCGGTGCGGATCACTGGGGCCGGGGGATGTACTTCGTCGGCGACGGTTGCTTCACCTCGACCTTGTCGTCCCGGAGACCGACCCAGCCGCGAGCCTCCAGGCAGGCCCGGTCGAGGTCCCCCGAGCGCGTGCACGCGTCGGTGTCGCGCCGGAACTCCTCGGAGGTGTACGGCCCCGTCTTCATCCACCGGACCTCGGGCCCGGACGAGCACGCCGCCACGCCGGCACCGGCGACCAGGAGCAGGGCGAGACGGATTTTCACGGCGGCATTCTATCACCGGCACCCGCCGCCGGCCGCGCCCGGAGCCTCCCGCGCCTCCCGCATCGGCGCCTCTCCGCGCCCCGCCGTGGGTGACCGATCTCAGTCAGACCGGCTCGGGCTGGAGGGCTCGCTCGAGCCCCCAGGCCGGGATGGCGGCTCACCCGGTCTCGCGGCGCCCCCGGCGCGGCCGAGCGTCCGCTCCCCGAAGCCGGGCTGGAGGGGGTCGCCGGTGCCGTACAGGTCGGCGCGGGGTCCGTAGTCGGTCTCCTCCCACGAGCTGTCCGCCGCGTCCCATACGTACGGAAGGCTCAGGATCATCCCGGGAGCCCAGAGCGTCTCGAAGGCGCGGAAGGCGTCGACGAGGATCCGACGCTGGAGGGCGGGGTCCCCGGCCCTGCCCGTCTGGTGATTGAGCGGGAAGTTGAGGAACACCGAGCGCGGCGGCCGGACGGCGAACGTCACGTCCCAGGCCGAGCTCATGCAGAGGGTCGGAATGCCGGCGCGCTCCACCTCGCGTGCGATCAGTCCCACGGACTGGTGGCACACCGGTCAGACGGGCACGAGCAGCGCGGCCTCCGCCCCGGCCCGGCGGAGGGCCGCCACGACCACGGGCCCCCGCTCCTCGACCTCCCGCCGCGCCGAGTACACCATCACGAAGCTCAGCACGGGGTCGGCGAGGGCGCCGATGATCCCCGCCGCCTCCAGCTCCCGCAGCCGCTCGATCGGGAAGACGCAGTTCGGGTCGCGGTCGGGGTCGGCGTCGCGGTAGCCGTGGTGGTGGATCCTCAGGTCGGCGAGGGCGGCGTCCCGCGGGATCGCGCGGATCGAGGTGTCGTCGTCGACGAACGGCGCCTGCCCGTCGAGGTAGAACCCGCCCGAGCTGATCAGCGCGACCCGCGTGCGGGCGATCGGTCTGGCGAGCGGGGTCCAGGGGGCCTCGGTGTTCACGGTCCACTTGTACGGCGCGTAGGCGGAATAGCGTTCGCGCGTCCGGGCGATGTAGGCGATCGGCATGCCGTCCTCCTCAGGCTACAATCCTACCGCGCTTGGCGGGGAAGACGGGTCCGTCTCTTCGTCCCGCTCGCCGGTCCAGGGCGCGGGGCAGACGGGTCCGTGTCGCTCCCCTCGCCGGCGACGGTCCTGCTGACGGCCTGGAGGATTCTCATGCCCATTGCGTCCGTGAACGGCGGGCGCTGGGGGACGTGGACGAGGTGATCCGCGCCGGGACCGGCGCGCCACCGGCGAGGAGAGGGATCTCCTGACGGAGAGGACACCGGCGATTCTCGCCCTCGACTTCGACGGCGTGATCTGCGAGGGCATGCGCGAGTACTTCGAGACGAGCCGGCGGACCTGCCTCCGAGTCTGGCCCGACGGCCCGGCCGTCCCCGCCGGGCTGCTGCCGCGATTCGGAGCGCTGCGCCCCGTCATCGAGAGCGGGTGGGAGATGCCGGTGCTGCTCCGGGCGCTCGCCCTCGGCATGGCCGACGAGCGCCTCGCGCGCGACTGGATCGCCGCGCGCACCCAGGTCCTCGCGGGCGACGGATCGCCGCGCGAGGCGCTGATCGCGACGCTCCGGGCCACCGTCGACGACGTGCGGCGCGAGTGGATCACGCAGGACCCGCTCGGGTGGGTCCGGCACCACGCGCTGTACTGCCCCGCCGGCGAGCTCCGCCGCGTGGTCGCCGCGCCCGGGCGGACGGTCATCGTCACCACGAAGGAAGGCGAGTTCGCCCGGCGCCTCCTCGATCACTGGGGCGTGCCCGTCGCGGGCATCCAGGGCAAGGAGTCGGGCAGCCACAAGTGCGAGAACCTGCGTGAGCTTCTGGGTGCCGCCCGCGGCACCGCTCCGTCGCTCTGGTTCGTCGAGGACCGCCTGGAGACGCTCCGCTGCGTCCGGAGGTGCGCCGCGGCACGCCCGGAACTGGACGCGGTGCGATTGTTCCTGGCGGCCTGGGGCTACAACACGGAATCGGCGCGCGAGTCGGCCCGGGGCGACCCGCACATCGTGCTGCTCACGCTCGATCGGTTCAGGCGCGGCGCCACGGCCTGGCTCGACGCCTGACGTCAGCGCGGAGCGCCCGGTCGAAGAGCACGTAGCCGACGCCCGCGCGCTCGAGCCAGACGCGCGTGACGTCTTCCAGGGCGTAGCGTCGCGGCACGCTGGCGGCGGACGGCGCCGCGGGATCGTTGGCGAGCACGGTCCGGCCCTCGTACCCGGTGAGCACCAGGAGGTGGCCCCTGGTCGCCTCCATCGCCGCGCCGCGCAGCTCGCCTGCGGCGTAACGGACGGACGCGACGACGGGCAGGCCTCGGTCGAGGCACCAGGCTGCCGCCTCCCACGAGGGGAACCGGAGCAGGTAGCCGTGGATGCCGCGGCGCGCCGCGGCGCGAATGGCCGCGGGCCAGACGCCGTAGAGGTCGTGGCGCGGGTCGAACACCTCGGTCGCGAGGTCCTGCGGTGCCGCGGGCCGCTTCCAGTAGGCGAGGACCATCGCGACCGCGGTTGGCGAGCAAATACGGTGACGGATCGGCTCGGGCGCGTCCATCTGGCTGAGTGACGGCACGTGGAGCCGGACCGGCCTGGTCGAGACGTCCTCGCCGGTCGCCCCGGGAGGGGACGCGCTCACACGCCGTGCCGGCGCGAGAACCGGTGACCCGACCGAATCGCTGAGCGAGACGGCGGCGAGAGTCGGCGCGCGGGTGACGGCGTCCAGCTCCCGCGAGTGGATGCGGAGACGGAGCCACACCGCGGCGGCGGCGGGGGACACCCGGTACAGGTCGATCTCGGCCGTCAAGTCCGGATCGGGCTCGGCGTCGTGGCGTGGGGGGAACCCGTGCGGACCGACGGGGCTGAGCGCGGTCCAGCCGGTGCGTCCGCCGGTCCGGGCTTCGAACTGGAAGGAGTAGTCGCAGCCGGTGAGGATGCTGAGCGAGGGGAGGATCAGGTTCGCCGGTGCGCGGGGGTGGAGCGGGGGGAGTTCGATCGTCGCGGTACTGCCGGCTGCCGCTGTCCAGGCCGGAAGCGGCAGCGGACGGCGGCGGCAAGACGGCGGAACCGGCGCCGTCCCGCCGAAGACGAGGAGATCGGTCGTCACTCGCCGGTCATGGCTCCGATCTCGGCCCGGGGGGCGGGCGTCACGCCGCCGTCACCTCTGGCTCGTCAGCTCGCCCCTCGCGCGACGCGCGCCGGCGGCCAGTGCCCGGATCTTCTGGTTGCACATGTAGCGGGGGCTCCAGCCGAAGCCGCAGTCGGGGTTGACGGTCAGCTTTTCGGGCGGGCAGACCTCGAGCACCTGGCGGATGCGCGCGGCGACTTTCTCGGGCGTGTCCTGGTTGAAGCCCTTCACGTCGACGACCCCCGCGCCGAGCTCGCGGCCCTCGCCGTACTTCTTCCAGAGGGGGAGCTCCGCCATCTCGCGCCCGGCGAACTCCAGCACGAACTGGTCGGCGCGTGACTGGAGCAACCCGGGGAAGTAGGGCGCGTAGGCGCGGTCGAAGCGCGAGCGGCCGAAGCGGTTGCCGAAGCAGACGTGATAGGCGAGCGTCGCCCGGACGCCCTCCGTCGCCGCGTTGAAGAGCCGGGCCATCTCCTCCCCCGTGACGTTGCCGCGGGCGGGCTCGTCGATCTGGATCAGGTCGGCGCCGGCGGCGACGAGCCCCTTCAGTTCCTCGTTGATCACCTCGGCGAAGCGCTCCGCCACGTCCACCACGCCCCGGTACAGCTTGCCGTCAGGATGGATGCGGGAGCCGAAGGTGAGCGGCCCGGCGCAGGTCGCCTTCGTGCGGCGGGTCGTGCGGGTCTTCAGGTACTCGAACTCCTTGATGATCCCGAGACCGCCGGGCGGTGTCTCGATGCGGCCGACCACCTCGTAGCGCGTCTGCTGGTCGTACCCCCAGGGCCCGGCCTTGCGGCGCGCCGGGATCGGCTCGATGCCCTTGATGATCGAGTAGTAGGAGTCGACGTACCCGTCGAGCCGCCGAACCTCGCCGTCGGTGATGATGTCGATCCCCGCCTCCTCCATGTCCCGGATGGCGGTGTTCGCGGCGTCGTCCATCATCTCGTCGAGATCGGCGGGGCCGAACTGACCCGCCTCCCACGCCTTGACGCCGGCAAACCACCAGCCCGGCTTGCCGTGCGAGCCGACCACGCTGGACAGGATCAGGGGAAGTTCGGCCATGTCAGCAGTCCTCCATCGGCACGCGGCTTTTCTTCGCGCCCGCCGCCGGGGCGGGGCGGGGCGCGGCCGAGCGCGGCGGGCGCGGGAGCGGCCGGAAGGGCAAGGGGTCTCGGCCCATCACTCTCCGGCGTGGTCGAAGCTGAAGCTCGCCGTGATCTCGGGCGGGTTCCGCAGGGTGTCGAGCGTCGAACAGTAGCGCTCGGCCGCCGCGAGGAGCCGGCGGGCACGGTCGGGATTGTCCCCCCGCACGACCACGTGGGTCGCGACGTCGAGCTTCTGGGCGCCGATCTTCGTGTTGCGGTCGATCCCGAGGGTGCCCCGCAGGTCGACCGTGCTGGCGACGGTGACGCGAACGTCGGTGAGCTCGATGCCCATGTTGGCCGCGACCATCCGCACGGTCAGCTCCTGGCAGGCGGCGAGCGCGGCGGCGAGCAGGTCTCCGGGGCAGGGCAGGTTCCCCGGGCCGCCGGCCGCGGGGTGCAGGCCGACGGAGACCTCGAACGCGCGGTCGCCCGTCCGGCCGACGCGCACGCGCATCGGGTCGCGGAGGTCGGACGGCAGGCTCGCCACCACGTCGGTGATCGTCGCTTTTTCCGGATGCTGCCGCAGGTCTTCCTTGATCGGGGCCTGCTCTCGCCTGACGTCCGTCACGTACATGTCGCTCTCCTGAGCGCGCGCGCTGTCGAGCCGCCCGCCCGCGTAGGGTACGCATAAGCCGGCCTGCTGCCAAGCGGTAGCGAGGCCGGGACCCGCCGGCGTCCCCTGCGGCCAGCCGAGCACGCCGTCGCACGAGCCCGGATCGGAGTCCCTCGGCGGCGCGCAACTGGGCGCGCCGAGCGGCCGGCCGAACAAGCTGTTGCGTTCGGCCGGCGGGTTCGGCTAAGTATAGGCGCAGCGGCCCGGACGCTCGGGAACCGGATGATCCGGGAACGGTGGGGCGCGATGCCGAACAATGTGCAGGTCGGACATCGCCCCGGGGAGGCTCGCCGATGGCGACGACAGCGGTTCGATCTCTCACGGACGAGCAGGTGGCCGCCTATCATCGCGACGGCTACCTGGCTGTTCGCGGCGTGTTCGATGCGGTCCAGGTCGAGGCCCTGCGCGCGGTGACGGACGAGTTCGCGGAGCGCTCGCGCGGCGTCTCCCGGAGTGACGCGGTCTTCGATCTCGACCCGCGCCACAGCCGGGAGCAGCCGATCCTGCGGCGGATCAAGAATCCCGCGGACAACCATCCGCTCTACCGGTGGGTGGCGCTCGAGTCGCCGATCACCGAGATCGTGGCGGAGCTGATCGGGCCCGACGTGACGCTTCACCACAGCAAGCTGAACCTGAAGGGCGCGCGGGTGGGCGCGCCCGTCGAGTGGCACCAGGATGGCGCCTTCTATCCGCACTCGAACGACGACGTGCTGGCGGTGGGCCTCCTGCTCGACGACGCCACGCTCGAGAACGGCTGCCTCGCGGTCCTGCCCGGGAGCCACCTCGGGCCCGTGTACGACCATTACGAGGGCGACCAGTTCACGGGCTTCATCAATCGCGAGGACCTGGCCCGCCTGGACCTCGCGCGCGCGCACCCGCTGCCGCTCCCGGCCGGCAGCGTCCACATCCATCACTACCGCGCGATCCACGGCTCGGCCGAGAACACCTCCGAGGCGCAGCGGCGGCTCCTGATCAATTCCTACAGCGCCGCTGACGCGATCCCGCTCACGGCGGACACGCAGCACTCGCCCCTGTACGGCCGCACCGTGTGCGGCGCCCCGGCCCGGGCGTTCCGCCGGACCGGAGGCGGGTGGCGCATGCCGCCCCGCTGGGACGGGGGGTACACCTCGATCTACGAGCTGCAGCGCCAGGCCGCCGGCACACCGACGGGCATGTGAGGGGGGGAGCGCGATGAGCCGTTCCCGTCAAGGCGTCGCCGCGCTCCTCGCCGTGCTGGTCTTCCTCGCGGGCGCCACCGCTCCGGCGCTGGCGCAGAAGCCGAAGCTCCGCGTCTGGCTCCTCCGCACCTACGTCCCCGACGCCAACCGGGCGCTCGAGGCGTCGATCGCCGAGTGGGGCCGGCAAAAGAGCGTCGACACGGCGATCGAGTACTTCACCTTCGACGATATCGAGACCAAGTACGTCGCGGCGATCGAGACGAACTCGCTCCCCGACGTGGGCCAGCTCCAGACGATCAGCCCCGCGCGCTACCGCGGCATGGGCCGGCTCGCGGATGTGACCGACGTCGTCAACGAGGTCGCCAGGACCAGTGGTCCCGTGCTCGACTCGGCGGTCCCGGCGGTGCGCTTCGACGGGCGGTTCTACGCGGTGCCGTTCGCCTACCTCACGGACGTGCTGTTCGTCCGGACCGACGTCTTCAAGAAGGCGGGCGTGCCGTACCCGAAGACGTGGGAGGAGGTGCGCGAGGCCGCGCGCCGGATCAAGGCCAAGGGCGTGATGGACTACCCGCTCGGCCAGAGCTGGAACCGGAGCGCCGACGGCTACGGCGTCTTCCAGGCGCTCCTGTACTCCTACGGCGGCGGCTGGGCGGACGAGCAGGGGAACTACAAGTCGATCATGAACGACACCTGGCGCGCGGTGGTGCGCTGGGCGAGCGAGATCTACACCAAGGACAAGACCGTGCCGCCCGACGCGATGGCCTGGACCGGCTTCGGCAACAACGAAGCCTTCCTGAGCGGCAAGATCGCGATGACGTTCAACGGGCCGAGCATCTACTACGTGCTCGAGAAGGACAGCCGCCCGCTCCTCCGGGACACGCAGATGATCCTCAAGCCCGGGGGACCGGCCGGGCGCAACCACGACGTCTTCCTGCTCTCGTTCGCCGTGTTCAGCGGCGGGAAGCAGACCGATCTGGCGAAGGACCTGATCCGCTTCGTCATGTCGCCCGACGAGGCGAAGAAGTACATGTACCAGTCGTGGGGCCAGATGGTGCCGGTCTTCGACCGCCTGCGCCGCGATCCGTACTGGCAGAAGAACGACTCCTACAGGACGGTTCTCGAGGCGCCGAAGTACGCCCGCACGCCCGGGTACCCGGGTCCCGTCACTCCCGCCGCGGCCGAGGTGGTGGCGACCCACGTGCTCACCGACCTCTGCGCGCGCGTGATCGTCGACGGGTGGGACGTCGAGCGGGCTCTCCAGGAAGCCGACAAGCGCATCCGGGACATCTACGCCACCGTGCCGTCACGGTAGCGGCCGGGCGGCGTGGCCGCCGTCAAGGGCGCCTCGACCGCCGCGCTGACTCGCCCGTCGCCGATCCGGCGACTGCTGGGCGCGGATGCCTGGGTCGGCTACCTCTTTGTCCTCCCGCTCGTGGTGCTCGTCCTGGCCCTCGTGGGCTACCCGCTGGTGAGCGCGGTCTACGTGAGCCTGACGGAGAAGTACGTCGGCTACGCGCCCCGCTTCGTCGGGCTCAAGAACTACGCGGATCTCACGCGGGACGCGGTCTTCCACAAGGTCGTCTGGAACAGCGCCGTCTTCACCGTGGTGTCCGTGGCGGTCAAGCTCGTCATCGGGCTCGGGATGGCGCTCTCGCTCCACCGGGCGCTGGCCGCGCGACGCCTGGTCCGGGGGATCCTCCTCCTGCCCTGGGTCGTCCCCACGGTGATCACGGCGCTCGCCTGGCACTGGATGTTCGACGCGCTGCGCGGCTTCATCAACGTCACCCTCCAGGGCCTCGGACTGATGGGGGCGCCGATCGCGTGGCTCGGCCAGCCGGCGACGGCGATGCTGGCCGTGATCACGGTCAACATCTGGCGCGGGTTCCCGTTCTTCGGCGTCTCGCTCCTCGCCGGCCTCCAGGCGATTCCCCGGGAGCTGTACGAGGCCGCCGCGGTCGATGGCGCCTCGCCGCTCCAGTGCTTCCTCCGCGTCACGCTTCCCGGCCTGCGGCCGGTGATCTTCGTGACCACGCTCATCTCCACGATCTTCACGCTGAACGACTTCAACATCGTCTACGTGATGACGCGCGGCGGGCCCGGCATCGCGACCCACGTGCTCGCCACCTACACGTACGAGGTCGGCTTCCAGGCGCTCCGCTGGGGCAAGGCGGTCGCCGTCTCGATGTACCTGATGCCGCTGGTGGCGGTGCTGATCGTGATCCTGGCCCGCCACCTGACGCGGGAGGAGTAGGCGGAGCCGATGCGGGGCACCGTGCTCGCCTGGGTGGTCATCGGGCTCTTGCTCGTGGTCGTGGGGGTGCCCTTCTACTGGATGGTCAACACCTCGCTCAAGAGCTCGGCGCAGATCCAGACGCTCGAGCCGTATTACTACCCGCGGCCGGCGACGCTCGGGAACTACGTGGAGCTGCTCACGGGCACGAACTTCCCCCTCTGGATCAGGAACAGCGCCACGGTGGCGCTCGGCGCGACGCTGGTGACGGTCCTCGTGAGCTGTCTGGCCGGCTACAGCCTGACGCGCATCCGCTACCCCGGCCGCCGGCTGCTCGCGACCATGGTGCTGGTCGTCTACCTCGTCCCGCCGACGCTCCTCTTCATCCCGCTCTACACGATCCTGAACGGGCTCGGGCTCTCGAACACGCTCTGGGCGCTGCTCGTCGCCTATCCGACCTTCACCGTCCCGTTCTGCACCTGGCTCCTGATGGGCTTCTTCCGCTCGATCCCGCCCGACCTGGAGGACGCGGCGATGGTGGACGGCGCCAACCGCATCCAGGCCTTCCGTCGCGTGATCCTGCCGCTGGTGGCGCCGGGTGTGCTGGCGGCGGCGCTCTTCGCGTTCACGCTGGCCTGGAACGAGTTCCTCTACGCGCTCGTCTTCGTCCACGACACCGAGCTGAAGACGATCCCCGTCGGCCTGAACGACCTCATGTTCGGCGACATCTTCCTCTGGGGCCAGCTCATGGCCGCCTCCGTGCTGACGACGGTCCCGGTCGTCGTGCTCTACACGTACCTGCAGCGCTACATGGTCGAGGGGCTGACCGCGGGCGCGGTCAAGGGGTAGCGGCCCGGAGAGAGTAGTTACTACAGGCCCAAGCCGCCGAGTCCCCGCTCTGCTGGTAGACCCTGACGCACCTTGGTATACTTTCGCGCACCGTGGCCGCGCGATCCCATCCCAACCTCGTCCCTCGAGCACAGACATGACGGAGGGACGCTGGCTGTCCGTGGACGAGATCGCCGAGCACCTCGGCGTGGTCAGGGCGTCAGTCTATCGATGGATCGATCGTCGGAGCCTGCCCGCGCACAGGGTCGGGAAGCTCTGGAAGTTCAAGAAGGACGAGGTCGACGAGTGGGTGCGTAGCGGCGGGGCCGCAGACGACGGGCGAGCTGCCCGTGAGTCTCAGCCACGGAAGCGCCGATGACCGACCGAGCCGAGATGGAAATGACCGGATCAGATGCGCGCCGCGCTCGCAGACCGCGTGTTCGACGTCATCGGGGAAGTCCTCTCGCTCAACGACGTGAACCTCCCCGAAATGCTC
>CAZWXA010000060.1:0-13860 GCA_964637755.1 uncultured bacterium
TGGGGGGTGTCCGGGGCGGAGCGGCGCTCGCTCCCCCCGACGTTGAGTATCCGAGGGGACTCTCAGCGGTTCGCCCGCGAGGCGAGGGCGTCGGCCCGGCGGTTGTACTCGGCGAACTCGTTGGTGCCGGCGTACGTCGACTGGTGCCCGCGCTGGTGCTGGAAGGTGACGGTGAGTCGCCGCTCGGTGATCCGGTTCCGGCAGGCCTCGACGATCCGCGTGACCGTCGGGTCCTTCGTCCGCCAGCGCCCGGTGAGCCAGGCGCCGATCCCCTCGTAGTCGTGAACGACCGTCACGGCGGCGCCAGCCGGCACTCGTCCGATGGCTGCGCAGAGTCCTCCCATCTCGGCGAGCACGTTGCGAATCCGCGTCAGCGCCTCGTTCACCGCGTCGGGCGATTCGAGCGTCTCGATCCCGGCCGAGTCGAAGACCTCGTGGACGGAGGTGCTGATCTCGCTGAGCACCCCGACCGAGCCGTCCGCGGACTTCCGGACGAGCACGACACCGATGCCACCGCGGTGGTCGCCGTCGACGAACGCGTAGAGGCCGGGCGACAGCGTGACGCCGTCTCCGTTCAGGATCGCCTCGGCTTCCTCGCGGGAGGCGACCGATTGGTACCGCGCGCCGGCGACGCCGTGGACGGCCGCCTTGCAGGCGTCCCACGTGTCGTAGATGCCGCGGCGCGTTTCCGGCGCCGTGACCACGTAGAGCTTCATGCGATCCTCCCGCCGAGCGGTGCGACGCAGGGCCATGCTGGTCCGATCTCCGGACGGTCGTCCATGGGAACTCATCCTACCCTCGATCCGGGAATTGCCGCCCGGCGCTCTCCGGAACGGATGGCTGGCGTGAGGGATTTGATGAGCCTCACACGCGAGTGGCGCAGGGATCGGATTCCCCCCGTCCGGAGCGGGCGGCGCCCACTGGGGCGATCGCGCCTCACCTTCTCGCCCGCCCGGTCTGTAATCCGGTGGATTCACGCGGCCTCCTCACTGGCAGCCGGGTTGCAGACTTCGTTCGGAACCCGGAGATACCTGAAGCCGGGCGTGGACCACTTTCACGGAGATGACCCGGATCGGGGTGACGAGGGAGCTGGCTCGTGAACGGCGCGCACGTCAACCTGGACGCACGATGACGGATGGCAGGACGCACTGAGAACGGGGGAGATGGTTAATGCCGCGGCCGCCGGCGGTCTCGCCGTTTCTCACCGGTGATCCGATCCGGCTGGGTCCCGAGGTCGTCTCGCTCCCGGACGTGCGCCGGGCTCTCGGACCCGAGATCGCCCCCGCCGGCCCGCTGCTCCCGCTCGCCCCCGGTGTCGCCCTGAGCGCCTCGCTCACGAGTTCGAGCCCGGGCATCGCGCTCCGTTGGCTCCAGCTTCCGCACGCGCCCGTGCTCGGAGACCGGGTGGGCGCGGTCGAGGTGCTCCTCGTGCTGGCAGCACCGCTCCGTGAGAGCGGCCGATCGATCCGCCTCGTCTCGCGGCTCGCGGCCTGTGTCCTCGTCCCCGAGCTGCTGGAGCGCGCCCGGGGCGCGACGACGCGGGAGATGCTCGTCACCGTGCTTTCGGCGGTCGAGGAGACCGCCGGCGAGCACCCGCTCGCGGGGTCCGATGTCCTCGCCCTGCTCGGCTCGACGGCGGGGGGATTGCCGGCGCGCGAGGCCGCCCGCCGGCTCGAGATCTGTGGTCCGAACCGCATCGAGCGAGTCCGCCGCCGGTCGATCGTGATGCGTTTCGTCGAGCAGTTCTCGAGCTTCTTCGCCCTCCTTCTCGCGGTAGGCGGCGGGTTCGCGTTCCTCGCGAGGATGCCCGAGCTGGGGTGGGCGATCTTCGCGGTGATCGCCATCAACGGGGTGTTCAGCTTTCTCCAGGAGTATCGCGCCGAGCGCGCGGCAGAGGCGCTCCAGCACCTGCTTCCCCACGAGATCGGCGTGCTGCGCGACGGGGCGGAGCAGCGGGTGGCGACGGCAGAGATCGTTCCGGGCGACGTCGTGCGACTGGAGGAGGGAGACCAGGTGCCCGCCGACGGTCAGCTCCTCTCCGCAGAGGTCCTGCGCGTCGATCAGAGCGCGCTGACCGGGGAATCCCATCCGGTCTTCAAGCTGCCCTTCGGGGCCAATGCCCAGGAGCACGCGCCCCTCGAGGAACGGCACGATCTGGTCTTTGCGGGGACGGGCGTCGTGTCGGGGCGCGGACGCTACGTGGTGCGCGTGACCGGCATGGGGACGCAGATCGGGACGATCGCGCACCTGACGCAGGCCGTCCTGGAGGAGCCGAGCCCGCTCCAGCGCGAGATGGTCCGGGTCACGCGGGTGGTGACCGTCCTCGCCATTTCCTTCGGTGTGTCCTTCTTCGTGCTGGGCGTGACGACGGGCATGCTGCCCCTCGGCGAGGGATTCCTCTTTGCCCTCGGCGTCATCGTCGCGAACGTCCCCGAAGGACTGCTGCCGACGCTGTCGCTCGCGCTCGCGATCGGGGCCCAGCGCTTGGCCCGCCAGCGGAGCCTGATGAAGCGCCTCTCGGCGGTCGAGACTCTCGGCGCGACCACCGTGATCTGCACCGACAAGACCGGCACGCTCACCCAGAACCGGATGGCCGCGCGGTTCATCTGGGTGTCGGGGCGCACGCTGGCCGTGAGTGAAGCCGGCGAAGAGCTGTTCGCGGACGTCCTCGAGCTTCTCGAGGCCGGAGCGCTCGCGTCGCAGGCAGGCGCCGAGCACGGCGATCCGACGGAGGTGGCGCTGGTCACCGCCGCCGTGAACGCCGGGATCGCCGTCGAGAAGGTCCGCCGGGCTCACGACCTGCTCGCTCCCTACCCCTTCGATTCCTTCAGGAAGCGGATGACCCTCGTTCGCGCCGCCGCCGCCGGCGCGGTCGCCTACGTCAAGGGCGCACCGAGGGAGTGCCTGGCGCTCTGCCAGACGATCCGGTGGGCCGGGGCCACCCGGGCGCTGTCGGAGGATCTCCGGCGCTCGATCCTCGCCGATCACGACCGGCTGGCTGCCGAAGGGTTCAGGATGCTCGCCGTCGCGGTGCGCCCACTGCCGGACACGCTGGTCGGCGCCCCGGCGGGGGCCGTCGAGCGGGAGCTGACGTTCCTCGGGCTCGTTGCGCTCTGGGACCCTCCCCGACCGGAGGTCGCGGCGGCCGTCGGCCTCTGCGAGCGAGCGGGTGTTCGCGTCGTCATGGTGACCGGGGACTACGGGTTGACGGCGCAGGCGATCGCGCGACAGGTCGGGCTCCCGGTGCGCAAGGTCGTCACGGGAGACGAGATCGACCGTCTCTCTGCGGACGCCCTCGACGATCTCCTGGCCGAGCCCGGCGTGCTGCTTGCCCGCACGTCGCCCGCGCACAAGCTCAGGATCGTGCAGGCGCTCAGGGGGTTGGGCGAGGTGGTGGCGGTCACGGGGGATGGCGTCAACGACGCTCCAGCGCTCAAGGCGGCCGACATCGGCGTGGCGATGGGCCAGCGGGGGAGCGGGGTGGCCAAGGAGGCGGCGGTGATGGTGATCACCGACGACAACTTCGCGTCCATCGTCTCGGCGATCCGTCTGGGGCGCGGCATCTACGCGAACATGGGCAAGTTCGTCACTTACATCTTCGCGTCGAATGTCCCCGAGCTGGTCCCGTTCCTCGTGTTCGTCTTCGCCGGGATTCCACTGCCGCTGACCGTCATGCAGATCCTCGCCGTCGACCTCGGGACGGACATGCTCCCGGCGCTCTCGCTCGGGGCCGAACCGCCCGAGCCCGGCGTGATGGACCGGCCGCCGCGCCCGAGGAGCCAGCGGCTCCTCGACCCCAGACGGCTGCTCCACGCCTACGCCTTCCTCGGAGCCGCGGAGGCGGCGTTGTCGCTCCTGGCGTACTTCTGGACGTACTGGCTGGCGGGCTGGCGGCCGGGCTTGCCGATGACGGCGTCGGGGGACGTCTACCGCCGGGCCACGACCATGACGCTCGGTGGGATCGTCGCGGCACAGGTGGGCAACGTCTTCGCGTGCCGGACGGATCGCGAATCCGTCCTGAGCGTCGGGCTCTTCAGCAACCGGATGGTGCTGCTGAGCGTCGTCGCGGAGGTCGGGATCTTCGTCGGCCTGGTCCTGCTCCCGCCATTCCAGTCGGTGTTCGGGCTGGTACCGCCGAGCTTCGCCGAGTGGCGGATCTTGCTCCTGTTCCCCCCGGCCATGCTCCTGCTGGAGGAGGGTCGGAAGTGGGTCGTCCGTGGCATTTCCCCCTCGCTTCCGGGTAAGCTTGAGCGGGGAGGAATGCGGGCATGAAGGACACGCACGGTGCGGGGCCACGGGCGGGCAAGCCGACGAGAGCCACGATTCGAGGTTCACGATCCCGCTCGGCGGGCCCGGCCGGACGAACCGGGGGTACGGAGCCGGCGAACACGAGCGCGCGCAGGGCTGCCGCCGGGGGCGGGGCCGCGCCGAGGCCGGCGTCCGGCGTGAAGCAGACGACGCGCGCGAAGGGGATCCCTGTGGCCGGGCGGGCGGCGGCGAGGCTACCCGAGAAAGATGCGGCGCGCGCGCCGGCCGCGAAGCCCCGGGCCGCCGGGAAGCACGGGACAGGTGCCAAGCGGGGCGGGAGCGCCAAGCGCGAACCTGGTGCGCGAGGGCGTGCGACATCGAAGCGCACGACCGCAATCCCGGAGCGCAAGGTGCCCCCCCGGCGCGAGACCCGCGGCAAGCGCGTTCCTCGTCCGCCTGAGGCCGAGGATCGCGGGGAGGTCGTGGAGCTGGCCCGCGAGATGGCCACGCACGCCGAGACGAGCCCGGTCCTCACCGGCGGGGACGTCGACGCGGACTGGACGCGAGCGCATCTCTCCGGCGAGGAGGCCGTCGGGGGGAGTGTGGCCACGCCCGACCAGGACATCGTGGACGAGATCGGCCGCGCGCTCGGAGTGGAGCAGGCGCCCGATGCCGAGGTGCGGACGTCGGCCGAGATCCTTCGCGGCCGCGACCGCCTGCGCTGGCACCTCGAGCGAAAGGCGGCCGACGAGGATGAGCGGTAGCCGGCGCGACGGGAGGGCAACGCCATGAGCCAGACGGAAGATCGTTCATCGGGTGCCCTGGTGGAGGAGCTCAGGCAACGGCTCCGCGAGATGCGGGCCCGCGTCTTCCGGACGGTCCTCGGGTCGGACGAGGAACTCGAGACCCTGGAAGCGCACCAGCCGGGCGCCCTGTCCGAGGACGCCTCCCGCGAGGCGATCGCCGCGGTCCTGGCGAGGCTCGGAGAGCGGGAGCGGCACGAGCTGGACGAGATCTACGCGGCGCAGGCGAGGCTCGAGACGGGGACCTTCGGCGTGTGCGAGGAGTGCGCGCGGCCGGTCCCGATCGCCAGGCTCCGGGCGATGCCGGCCGCGCGCTACTGTGCTCCCTGCCAGGCGCGGGTGGAGGCCAGCACGACGCCGCGATGAGCTTTGACGCGCTCCTCCCTCCCGACATGGCCCGTCGAGCCGAGGACGCCGGCGCGGCCAAGGCCGCCATGAACGCCCAGGCGCTCTTCGCGCTGGCCGTCCTGGCGGGCGCGTTCATCGCGCTGGGCGGCGTCTTCTCGACGATCGCTGTCGCGGGCGCCGGCTCCGCGCCCTGGGGGCTCGTGCGCGTCGTCGCGGGAGTGGTCTTCAGCGTGGGGCTCATCCTCGTCGTGGTCGGCGGCGCCGAGCTCTTCACGGGCAACAACCTGATCGTCATGGCCTGGGCGGGGGGCCGGATCGGCACGCGTGCCCTGCTGCGGAACTGGAGCATCGTCTACGCGGGCAACCTCGCCGGCGCCATGGCGACCGCCCTCGCCGTCTACGTCGCTCGCGTGCACGAGTTCGGCGGCGGCGCATTCGGGGTCGCGGCGCTCTCGATCGCGTCGGCCAAGCTCGGGCTCGGCCTGGCGCAAGCGGTGGCGCTGGGGATGCTGTGCAACGCGCTCGTCTGCCTGGCCGTGTGGTGCGCCTACAGCGCCCGCTCCACGACGGACAGGATTCTCGCCGTCGTTCCCCCCATCAGCGCCTTCGTCGCGGCGGGCTTCGAGCACTCGGTGGCCAACATGTACTTCATCCCGCTCGGCCTCTTCATCGCCGTGTTCGACCCCGCCTTCGCCGCCTCCGCCGGCCTCGCCTCCCAGGCGCAGGGCCTGAGCTGGAGCGGTTTCGTCCTGCGGAACCTGCTGCCGGTGACCGCCGGCAACGTGATCGGCGGTGCGGCGCTCGTGGGCATCGTGTACTGGTTCGTCTACCTGCGGCCTCGGGCCGGGACGCCGTTGGTGGTCTCGACTCCGGCCCCGTCCGGCTCGTCCGCCGTCTCGGACGCGCCCCAGGAGGTCTGCTCATGACTGTTCGGTCGCCGATCTTGCTGGTACTCTTCCTCGTCGGCCCGCTGGTGTCTGGCCTGGTGATCGTGCCGGGTGGGGCACCGGCCCACGCGGCCGAGCCCGAGGGGCGGTGGACGCTCATCGAGCAGGGGAAGAAGGTCTTTATCTCACAGGGTTGCTACGGGTGCCACATGGTCGGGACGGCGGGGACGCCGATCGGCCCCGATCTGTCCCGGGTGGGCTTCAAGCACTCCGAGTCCTACCTCGGGCGCTGGCTTCGCGATCCGGCCGCCATGAAGCCAACCGCTCACATGCCGACCATCACACTGAGCGAGACCGAGGTGCGGTCGCTTGCGGCATATCTGTCCACGCTTCAGTAGGGGGCTCGCGGCCGCCGGCCTGACGCTGCGCCGTGCCGGGGGAGCCGCCCACGCCGAGGACCGGGACGCGGTCGGTGCGTGGCAGCGGCCCGGGCCTCGTGATCCGCCTCGGGGAGTCGCGGTCGTCGCGAGGTGGAACCTGACCACCTGGAGGATCGAAACCGCGTCCATGGAGGAGCAAGCGATGAAGTGGGTGCTGGTCGTTCCTGCGTGTCTCTTCGCGCTGCTGGTCGGAGCCTCCCCGGGCCGCGCGCAGCATCAGCTCGAATCGGGCGGGGCGACGGAACAGGGCGGCGCCCAGCTCCAGGCGGCTCCGGTTTCCCTGGAGGCGGTGCCGTGCCCGGGCATGGCGGTCACAGGCCCGCCGGCTCCCCGACAGACGGCGGGGGCGGCGACGGCCGCACCCGGCGCGTCCGCCCAGGGACAGGAGGCCGGGCAGGGGCAGATGTCCCGGGGGATGGCGGGGGGCTCGTGCATGGGGCAGGGCGCCATGGGCCAGGGAATGATGGGTATGGGGGCGGCGATGGCAGAGGGCTGCAGGTCGCGCATGGCCGCGACGCATCGTGGCACGATGCACGGCCTGATGCATCAGGCGATGGGCGGCCAGACCGATCCCGCGAGCATCGGGATGCACGAGGCGATGGGCGCGGGCAACATGGACACGAAGACCATGGGGCGCATGCTCCAGATGCGCGGTGAGATCCTGCAGGCGATCGGCGAGATCATGCAGCGGCACGGCAAGGCCATGGAAGAGGAGAAGTAGAGAGACCGGTCGTCGCCTATTCCCAGAGGAGCCAGCGGCGCCTGGCCCTCGGGCCGTAGGTCAGCCCGAACTTCCTGAGCGCGATGTTGCGGATGTGCGCGACGACGTCCTCGGGTGAATCGCTCACGTAGAGTCGCTGCACGTCCGCCGCGTCGAGCGTCCCCGCCTGGACGAGAGTGTGTCGCATGAAGTCGAGGAGCGGGGTCCAGAACTCCTCGCCCATGAGCACGATCGGGAAGTCCCGGATCTTGGCGGTCTGGACCAGCGTCGCCGTCTCGAAGACCTCGTCGAGGGTCCCGAAGCCTCCAGGCAGGACGATGAAGGCGTACGAGTACTTCACCAGCATGACCTTCCGGACGAAGAAGTGATGGAAGGTCACCCAGAGGTCGAGGTAGGGGTTCGGTCGCTGCTCCTTCGGCAGCTCGACGTTGCAGCCGACGGTGCGCCCGCCCCCATCCTTGGCGCCCCGGTTCGCGGCCTCCATGATGCCGGGGCCGCCGCCGCTCATCACCGTGAAGCCGGCGCGCGCGAGCCGCTCGCCGGTCTCTCGGGCGATCCTGTAGTAGCGGTGGTCTTCCGAAAAGCGGGCCGAGCCGAAAACCGTGACACAGGGCCCGACGAAGTGCAGGGCGCGGAAGCCACGGATGAACTCGGCGAAGATCCGCAGGGCGCGGAGCAGCTCGAGGCTCCGCGCCTGCGGCCCCTCGAGGAAGCGCTGGACCCCGGGGCCCCGATCGACCTTTCCCCAGGACACACCCCCTGCCGTCGCGTCACGTTCTTCCATGGTCTCGCCGATGCTACACCCACGAGGGGGAGGCCCGCGATGCAGGCGCGGTCATGGGGCGTCCATGCCCCATCGCTCGCAACGCCCGTGGAGCGGCCGCCTCACCTCCCTCGCCGATACCCCCCAAGCTGCCGCAGTGTCGTCCCTTTCCTCTGGCACTTCGATTGCGTCCCTTGCAGGACGGTTCCGGCGCGGCCACATGACGGAGAACAGGAGGAGAACCATGCGCGCGTTGACCCCGTGGAGCGGAGTGACGAGTCTGAGGCAGGAGATGGACCGGTTGTTCAATCGCATGCTCGACCCGCTGGCGGACGAGCTTCCGACACTCGGCGAGTGGGCGCCGAGCCTCGACCTCAAGGAGACGAAGGAGGCGCTGGTGGCCAAGGTCGAGGTCCCCGGCATGGATCCGAAGGACATCCAGGTCTCGCTCCAGGAGAATCTGCTCACGATCAAGGGCGAGAAGAAGCAGGAGAAAGAGGAGAAGGACGAGCGCCACCATCGCGTCGAGCGCTCGTACGGCGCCTTCACCCGGGCGATCAGGCTCCCCATCGCGGTCGACGGCGAGAAGGTTACCGCGAGCTTCAAGAACGGCCTCCTGATCATCACGCTGCCGAAGACGCCGGCCGCGAAGGGCACCGCCATCCCCATCAAGGCCGAGTAACGCTGCCGCCTGCCGCCACCCTGGCCGCCGGGTGGCGGCAGCCACTCCGCGTGCCGGCACGCGGAGCGCCGCCCACCTCGCCGACCGTCGGGGCATAATGGGCCAAACGCCTCGGAGGAGGGAGCCGTGATGCGAAGGTGGGCCGGATTGCTCTTCGGTGTGGCGGCGTTGCTGATCGGGCCGGTGGCCGGCCTCGCCCAGCAGAGCGATCTGCTGGTGGACGCGGCCTGGCTCGAGCGGCGCCTGGGTGACCGCGGGATCCGGATCGTGGACATGGTCACCGAGTCCACGGATTACCAGAAGGGCCACATCGCGGGCGCTGTGTACCTGAACGTCAACGACTCCCGGGTCGCGGTGCCGGCCGGCGGCTTCCGCTTGCCGACCGAGGAGGAGGGTGAGAGGCTCCTGGCGAGGCTCGGCATCGGCCCCGACACGCACGTGGTGATCTATGACGATCTGGGCGGGCTCCACGCGTCGCGCCTGTTCTTCACGCTCGACGTGCTTGGACACCGGAAGCTGTCGATCCTCGACGGCGGGATCGAGGCCTGGCGCGGGGCGGGCGGCGCGCTGACCCGCGAGATCCCCCAGGTGGCGTCGAACGGGTACCGGCCGGTGCGCCGGCATGAGCTGGTCGCCACCGCCGAGTCGATCGTGGCCCGGCTCGGTGATCCAGCGGTCGTTCTGGTCGATGCGCGGAGCCCGGCCGAGTACCGGGGTGACGACGTCCGGACGCGGCGCGGAGGCCACATCCCGGGCGCGGTGAACATCGAGTGGAGGCAGAACCTGCGGGCCGACGGGAGATTCAAGCCCGCGGACGAGCTTCGCGCCTTGTACCTGGCCAGGGGCGTCAGCCCGGGCAAGGTCGCGATCGCGTACTGCCAGGTCCACCATCGCGGCGCCCACTCGTATTTCGTGCTGCGCTTGCTGGGTCACCCGCAGGTGGCGGGGTATGACCGCTCGTGGGTCGAGTGGGGGAACCGGGCAGATCTCCCGATCGAGAAGTGAGGCCGGCGACCGCGCGCGGCCCGACGGGGGGAAAGGAATGACGACTGATGCGGTGTTTGCGCGGATCCTCGTGCCCACGGACTTCTCTGCGGCCTCCGAGGTTGCCTGGCGCACCGCGCGGCGCCTGGCGGGCGCGCTCGGCTCGGATCTGGTGCTGATCCACGTGATGGTCGAGGCCCCCCTCTTCTCCGAGGGCCCCTTTGCCGGGGACCGGGCGCGGGAGTTCTACACCGCTGCGCGGAAGTGGATCGACGAGCAGCTGGAGCGGTGGGCCTCGGAGGCCAGAGCTACCGGGCTCACAGTCCAGACGATACTCCGAGCGGGCGTGCCGCACCGGGAGATCGTGGCGGTGGTCAAGGACGAGCAGGTCGACCTCGTGGTCCTGGGCACGCGGGGACGGGGCGGGATCGATCGGGCCCTGCTGGGCAGCGTGACCGATCGGGTGATCCGGACGGCGCCCTGCCCGGTGCTCGCGGTCCGCGACGACTCCGAGGCGGGCGTGACCCCATGAGCGCGACCGAGGTGCCCTACGGAACGGTGCGCGACTGGATGACGCGCCAGCCGGAGTCGGTGTCGCCCGACTCTCCGATCCGGACCGCGCTCGGGCGGATGCGAAGCGCCGAGATCCGCCACCTCCTCGTCGTCGACGGCGATCGGCTGGTTGGCATCGTGTCCAATCGAGACCTGCGGCGGCTCGTGGCCGGAGATCGGCGCGTGCCGGTCACGGAGCCCGTGAGCCGCATCATGACCGAGGATCCGGTGACCGTGGCGCCCGAGACCCCGGTCACGGTCGCGTCGCGGCTCCTCCTCGAGCGCAGGATCGGCGGGCTGCCCATACGGGACGGCGACGAGATCATCGGGATCTTCACGACCTCCGACGCGCTCGAGGCGCTCCTGGCCGTCCTCGAGAGGCCCGGAGGATGACGACCCTCGGGTCGCCGGGAGGCGCCCGGTGACCGCGGTCGACGACGCCCGCACGACGCGCAAGCGGCCCCGACGCCCGGGCTTTACCGTCGTCGTCGCGACTGACGGATCCCCTCAGGCCCGCGCTGTGGTGGCAGCGGCTGCCGCGTTTCCCTGGCCCGAGGGGACCCGCGCGCGGGTCGTGCTCGCGCGGGGCGGCTTGATGGAGATCCGGTGGCCGGGCCCCGTGTGGCTCGCGCTCACGCGCGGCTTCGAGCAGGTGGCGCTCGAGGCGAGCCTGGCACTGCGGGCCCGCCTGTCCGAGGTCGACGTCGCGGTGGTGGATCAGGTTCCGGTCGAGGGGATTCTCTCCCAGGCCCGGAGCCTCCGGGCCAGCTCGATCGTCGTCGGATCGCGCGGTCAGGGAATGCTGGGCCGCTTTCTCCTCGGCAGCGTCAGCCGGGGAGTGGTGCGGCGGGCGCCGTGCGCCGTGCTGGTCGTGAAGGGGCGGCCCCGGGAGATCCGCCGGCTCGTGGTGGGGCTCGATGGATCGGCCCACTCCCGCCACGCGGCCGCCTTCGTCGCGGGGCTCGCGGCTCCCCGCGACAGCCAGGTCACGATACTCGGGGTCGTGGAGATGACGCGGCTTCCCTCCCTCGGCCAGCTTCCGTCCGCCGTGCGCGGCCGGTTGCTGGCGGCCGAGGCCAGGCTGAACCGCCAGCGCCTCGCCGGGGCTCGGCGAGAAGTGGAGGCCGCCGCCAGCCTCCTCCGGCGTGCGGGATGGAGGGTGACGACAGCTGTCAGGGCCGGCGTGCCACTGCCCGAGTTGCTGCGGGCGGTCTCGGGGGCCCGGGCGGACCTCCTGGTGCTGGGCGCGCGTGGCGTAGGCGGGATCGAGCGTCACCTGCTCGGGAGCGTCGCGGAGGGAGCGCTCACGCGCTCGCCGGTCAGCGTCCTCGTCGTCAGATGAGAGGGCGCGAAGCAATCGACGTCCGCGACGCCCCCTGGAGGGGTCTCGGTGACCGGAGGGTGCGAGGAAATGGCTCCGCCTCAGGGCGCCTCCTGCTCGCGGCGGGCTGCCTCCTCGATGGCGCTCTTCTCGAGTTTTTCCCTGCAGTCGGGGCAGATGCCGTGGGTGAACTGGGTGTCGGAGTGGTCCTGGACGTACTTCTCGATCTCCGTCCAGTAATTCCGGTCGTCGCGGATCTTGCGGCACCAGGCGCACATCGGCAGGAGCCCCTGGAGCGTCTTGACCCGGGCGAGCGCCTCCGTGAGCGCCCTGACGTTGTCGGCGAGGCTCTGCTGCAGGCTGGCGACGCGCACACCGACGCGGACGCGCGCGCTCAGCTCGTCGCGGTCGAACGGCTTGGTGAGGTAATCGTTGGCCCCGGCCTCGAGCCCCGCGACCACGTCCGCCGTTCGACTCCTCGACGTGAGGAGGATGAGGTAGGGCGGGAGGGGCTGGGGCAGATCGCGAACCTTCCGGCAGACGTCGACGCCGTCCATGCCCGGCATCATCCAGTCGAGGATCGCCATCTTCGGCGCGTCCCCCTGCTGCAGGATTCGCCAGGCCTCTGCCCCGTCGGGGACCGCGACGACCTCGTGTCCCCACGAGGCGAGCATGGCCTCCAGCGCTCGACGGGACGTGATCTCGTCCTCGGCGATCAGGATCTTCAAAGCCGCTCCTCCCATCCGGGCGTCGAGAGAAACGCGATGACCCGCCCGAGCTCGCCGTCGAGCCTGCCGAGCGCGTCCGTCGCGCCGTCCAGCCGTGCTTCCCGGCAGATCGTTTCCAGCTCCTCCGCGACGGCGCGCGCGGTCTCGGCGCCGAGGTTCGCGGCGGCCCCCTTGATGCTGTGCGCCACACGCTCAGCCCGCGGCGCATCTCCGGCTCGGACCGCCGCGCGCAGCTCCTCGAGGCGCCGGGGCGCGTCCTCGAGGAACAACCCCACCAGCTCCAGGAGCAACGCCTTGCCGCCGGACCAGGCGAGCGCCCGACGGAGATCGAGCGGGGGCACTCCGGCGTCCTCGCGCCACGTCATCGGACTGGTCCTCCCACGAGAGAGCCGCGTCGACGCGGCCGAGGTCGAAGCGGACACGAGTTTTCTACCGCGAGGCATGGTCGCCTCAACGGTCGCCTTCGTCAAGGCCCGGCCGCCGGGATGGTCCGGCGCGTCCACGCCTTCGATCGCGCCTCGCGTCGAACGCCTCGCTCCGCCCCGGACACCCTGGAGGGTCGCATGAGTCGGATCGCGCGGGTCACGGTCGCGATGTTGAGCGGGGTGACGGCCCCGGCCTGGGCGGAGGAGCGCCCCTGGGCGCCCTGGGGGATGCATCCCATGTGGGGCTTCTGGGGCCTCTGGGGCGTCGGCATGATGCTCGTCATGCTTGTCTTCTGGGGCCTTGTCATCGCCGTGCTCGTGGTCGGGCTCCGCCGGCTGCTCGGCTTCGGGCGCGCGCTGGAGACCGGCACGAGGCACGACGCCGCGCTCGACATCCTGCGGCAGCGGTACGCTCGCGGAGAGATCTCGAAGGAGGAGTTCGAGGCCAAGAAGCGCGACCTGGAGTGATGAGACGGGTTCCCTTGCGGCCACCAGATCGCCAGGTGGAGCACCGGCGGAACCTTGACGCAGCCCGACCTCCGTTCGCGTTGAGTCGGCTGACCGCAGGGATCGCGCGTACCCCCCCTTTTGATGCCGGATTTTCGAGCCCCGGCGGCAGGCGGCGGCCCTCGCCGGCCCGCGGCCGGAGATGAAGGTCCTCTACGCCTCGGGCTACACGAATGATGCCCTCGCCCGGCACCGCGTGATGGTCCCCGGGGTCGTGCTGCTCCGGAAGCTGTTCGCGCCCGTGGCGATCGCACGGAAGGTGCGGGACGTCCTGGACCAAATGGCGTAAGGAACAAAGGGACCAACTCATGGCAACGGAATGCTTGCAGCAATTGGCTGCCTTGATGAAGCAAGCAACAGCAGGAAGATTTCGGGGCGTGTCCCTGGAGTGTAAGCATTTCTTTGATGGCGCCGCCCTTTATGCAAACGGAAGGATTTGCGTTTCCTTGAC
>CAZWXA010000061.1:0-13808 GCA_964637755.1 uncultured bacterium
AGAGCATCTCGTCCGGGCCGACCGTGATCCCGTGGGTCCGGTACGTGAACTCGCCCTGACCCCAGGAGCCCAGGAAGCTGCCCGCGCGATCGTAGATGATGATCGGGTGATTGCCACGGCAGATCAGGAAGACCCGATCCTGCGAGTCGACCGCCACCCCCGCCACGTCGCGGTGCTCGTAGCCCGGGGGAAGCTGCTCCCATCCATGCACCACGCCGTAGTTCAATGCGCTCATCGGCACCCTCCCCGCGCAGGTGTGCTCCGTGCCCGGCTCAGGCTATGGGAACCCGCGCGGCGGAGTCAAGGCCCATCGCCGGGCGTGCCCGGCGGGACGACCGCGAGCGGGGCCCTCAGGCGGCGGCGAGGGCCGGGATCACCGACTTCCCCATCAGCTCGATCGACCGCATGGTCGTCGAATGATCCATCCGCGACTCCTGCGCCTCGAGCAGCGAGTGGCCGATGCCGAGCTCTCGCTGCACGAGGGCGAACCGCTCGACCACCTCGTCGGGCATGCCGGCGATGATGTAGTAACCGTCGACCAACTCCTCGTAGCTCATCCTGGCCAGGTTTCCCGCGCGGGCCTTGAGCGCGAACTGGCTGGCCGTCCGTGAGCGCATGCCGACGGGCGAGAAGTACTCCACCGGGCCCCGCAGGGTAGGACCCAGGCGCCACATGAAATGCCGCCCGGCCTCGCGCGCCTTCTCGGCGGTGTCGGCGGTGACGGCGCAGATGAGAAAGCCGAGATTGTCGGGCGTGACGGTGCGGCCGGCCTCGGCCGCGCCCTGGCGATAGTAGTCGAACAGCTCGCGCGCGACCTCGAAGGACACCAGGAAGGGCACGTACGTGTAGCCCATGCGGCCGGCCCAGACGGCGGTTTCCGGGCTGGCCGTGCCCGGCACCCAGACCGGCGGGTGCGGTTTCGAGAGCGGCAGGCACCAGGGGTTGACGTGACGGAAGTGGTAGTGGCGCCCCTCCCAGCGGAACGGCCCCGGGGTGGTCCAGCACTTGATGATGAGGTCGTGGCACTCCTCGAAGCGCTCGCGGTTGTGCACCGGGTTCGCGTTGGCCCACCAGCTCTCGACGCCCACGCCGCGGACGAAACCGCTCAGCACGCGTCCGCCCGAGATGAGGTCGGCCATCGCGATCTGCTCGGCCATCTGCACGGGGTTGTCCTGGATGGGGAGGATGTTGCCGAGGAGAAGGAGCTTCGCCCGTCGGGTCGTGCGGGCGAGGATGGCCGCGGTCATGTTGACCGAGACGTTGACACAGGACGGCGTCGAGTGGTGCTCGTTGAGCATCAGGCCGTCGAAGCCGACCTGGTCGGCCAGCTCGTACTCATCGAGGTAGCGACGGTAGTTGTGGCTCGCCTTCTCCGGCGAGAAGTACGTGTTCGGGAAGGCGAGCCGGAGCGATGGATACTGCTCGCCCGCGGCGTCCGGATACTCGTGGTGGGGCATCTCGCTGAAGTAGTAGAGCTTCACGTCATCGCCTCCGGGCGCTTGCCGCCGCTCCCCGCGGCGCGCTCAGGAACTGCAGGACGAGATCGGCGAACTCCGCGGGCTTCTCGAGGGGGGGCAGGTGGCCGCAGCCGTCGAGCACCACGAGCCGCGCGTCGGGCAACAGGCGCGCGTACTGCTCCCCGCAGACGAGGGGGACGATCCGGTCCTCTCGCCCCCAGACGATCAGCGTGGGGACCGTCACCCGCGGCAGGAAGTGCGGGAGCCGCGGGTTGAACATGTAGGGCTTCCAGGTGAGCCGCGCGGTCATCTCCTGGTTGCGCGCGGCGATCTCGAGCTGTGCTTGCGTCGGGGGCGCCCCGTACAGCTCGGGCCACTCCGGGATCGTCGCCGGGTCGTGAACGGTCAGGCGCAGCAGCTCGTCCGGCGGGTGATAGAAGACGTCGAGGATCTCTCCGCGCTCCGGCCTGAGCCCGGCCGGCGCCACCAGGACGAGGCGCTCGATCACACGCGGGTTCATGACGGCGAGCTCCGCGGCCGTCCAGCCGCCGATGGAGTGGCCGAGCAGGTGGACGCGCGACAGGCCCAGCTCGTCGAGGAACCAGAGATAGAACCGGGCGAGGTCGGCGATCGTCTCCATCCAGTCGGCGGCACCGGACGCGCCGAAGCCCGGGTGCGTGGGCGCGTAGACGGTGAAGTGCCGCGCCACGGCCGCCATCCATCGACGCCAGCCCCGGTTCCCGCCGGCGCCGTGGAGCACCAGGAGAGGGTCGCCGGCTCCGCCGACCACCGTGTGCACCTCGATGCCGCCCACCACCCTGATCTCCTCGCGGGGTTCGACCGCCACGCCGTTCTCCTTTCTCGGCGACGGGTTACCGTCGCACGCGGCCTGCCCTCGACGAAGTGGCCTCGGGACGGGGCGTCACGGGGTGTCGGCGACGAGGACGGCCACCGGGTAGCCGTAGCGGATCTCGTCTCCCTCCCGGCGGGTCCCGATCCCGAGCGCGTCGTCGGCGAGCGACGCGACGAAGAGGCGCCGGATCTCGGCGGCGTCGCCCGGGGCCGGGAAGGAGCGCCGCAGGAGCGCCTCGAGCTCACCCTCGAGGCGGTAGGCGGTCATGCGGGGCTCGGGCAGACCGGCCCGGCGGAAGAGATCCCGCAGCTCGGCGGGCGGCATGGCGCGCACGTGGGACGGGTCGCGGAGCTTCTCCATGTGATTGAACGCGGCGGCGTTCCGGGGATCCGGGGCGCTGTCGACGACCGCGACCTTGCCCGCGGGCTCGCACACCCGCCGCATCTCGGCGAGGACGGCGAGCGGGTCGAGGAAGTGGTGGAAGGCGAAGCGCGCCGTGACGATCGAGAAGGAGTGCGCAGGATAGGGAAGCGGCGAGGCGTCCCCGAGGTGCCAGGCGACGTTGGTGAGGTGCTGCTCCTGCTGGAGCGCTCGCGCGCGATCGAGCATGGCCGGCGTCAGGTCGATGCCGGTCGCGTGGCGGACGACACGGGCGAAGGCGCAGACGAGCAGCCCGGGACCACAGGCCACGTCCAGCACGCGGTCGCCGGGACCGGCGCCGGTGAACTCGACGACGAGCCGGAGCGCCGCCTCGTCCTTGATGCCGGGCGCCGTCGAGAACGAGACCGCCTGACGCGTGAACTGCCCGACGATGGTATCCCGGTGCGTTGACATGGCGAGGTTCTTCCGGCCTCTGGGGTATGCTACCGCGTCGGAGGGGTTCCGGGAGGGAGATGTCGTGAGATGACGAAGACGCCGCTCGAGATGGCGCTCGAGCAGTACGACCACGCCGTGCGGTACCTCTCGCTGAAGCGCGGGATCGAGGAGTACCTGCGCAAGCCGAAGCGCGAGCTGACCGTCAACTTCCCGGTGAAGATGGACGACCGCAGCGTCCGCATCTTCACCGGCTACCGGGTCCACCACTCGACGGCACGCGGCCCGAGCAAGGGCGGCATCCGGTACCACCCCGACGCCACCCTCGACGAGGTGCGGGCGCTGGCCATGTGGATGACCTGGAAATGTGCCGTGATGAACCTCCCCTACGGTGGCGCCAAGGGCGCCGTCGTCTGCGATCCGAAGACGCTCTCCATCCAGGAGATCGAGAACCTCACCCGCCGCTACGCGACCGAGATCTCGATCCTCATCAGCCCCGAGGGGGACATCCCGGCGCCCGACCTCAACACCACGCCGCAGATCATGGCGTGGATCATGGACACGTACTCGATGCACCGGGGCCATGCGGTGCCCGCCGTCGTCACGGGCAAGCCGGTGGCGGTCGGCGGCTCGGCCGGCCGCGCCCAGGCGACCGGGCGCGGCGTGATGATCGTCACGCGGGAGGCGCTCGCCGCGCTGAACCGTCCGCTGCCGGGCGCCCGCGTCGCCGTGCAGGGGTTCGGCAACGTGGGATGCGTCAGCGCCACGCTGCTGCACGACGCGGGGGCGCGTCTCGTCGCCGCCAGCGACTCGAGCGGAGGCACGCAGAACCCGCGCGGTCTCGATCCCCGCGCCCTCGAGCGGCACAAGCGGGAGTCCGGGCGGCTCCTCGACTTTCCCGGCGGCGAGCCGATCGACAACGCGGCGCTGCTCGCGGCCGACTGCGACGTCCTGATCCCCGCGGCCTTCGAGCAGCAGGTCACGGCCGCCAACGCCGACCGGGTACGGGCCCGGCTCGTCGTCGAGGGCGCCAACGGCCCCACCACCCCCGAGGCCGACGCGATCCTGGCCGAGCGGGGCATCGTGGTGGTTCCCGACATCCTCGCCAACGCGGGCGGGGTGACGGTCTCCTACTTCGAATGGGTGCAGGACCTCCAGTCGTTCTTCTGGACGGAGGACGAGATCGACGCGCGGCTCGAGCGGCTCATGGTGCGCGCGTACCAGGAGGTCTTTGCCGCCGCGCGGGACAGGAACGTGGCGCCCCGCACGGCCGCGCTGATCCGCGGGATCGAGCGGGTGGCGGAGGCGATCATGATCCTGGGTATCTACCCCTGAAGGTCGCGAACGAAGAGGTCGTCACCCCCGGGACCGCTCGACCAGTCGCTCGTAGTGCGCCTCCAGAGTCTCCGCGATCCGGGCGCCGGAGTACCGCTCGACCACGAGTCGCCGCGCGGCCTCGGCGAGCCGTATCCGGAGCGACGGGAGGAGCGCGAGCCTCGCGATCGCCGCGGCGAGCGGCTCGGGATCCCCCGCCGGCACCAGCAGCGCGTCGCGGTCGTCGACGAGCACTTCGGGCACGACACCCACGCGCGAGGCGATGACGGGTCGGCCGGCTGCCAGGTACTCGAACAGCACCCGGGACATCCCCTCGGATTCGAGGGGCACGTAGAGGGCGGCGTCGAGCGCCGCCATCACCGCGGGCAGGTCGGGGGCGAATCCCGCCATCGTGACCTGCGCGCCGAGTCCCGCCTGCTCGATCGCCTCGTGGATCGCCCTCTCCTGCGTGCCGCGGCCGATGAACGCGAAGTGGACCGGGATGCCGCGTGCGGCCAGCCGCGCGGCGGCCTCCGTCACGACGCGGTGGCCCTTCATCACGCGGAGCCCGCTGACCAGCCCGAAGAGCGGCACCTCGGGGTCTGCGCCTCCGAGCCTCTGCCGGACGGCGAGGTCGCAGGGCCGGGGCCGGTACGCCTCGACGTCGGCGCCGCCCGGCAGCGTGACGACGCGCTCCGGGGCGAGCAGGCCGGACGCGAGGTACTGCTGCCGGATGCCCTCCGTGACCGTCACCACGAGGGCGGTGGCGTTCCGGTAGAGCCAGCGGTTGCCCGCGTGGGGCCTCACGGCCTGCACGATGTGGCGCGAGCGGACGATCGGCCTCGACGCCGGCTGGAGGCGGCTGGCGATGGCGGCCACCCAGTGCTCCTTGCCCCGATGGACGTGGACGACGTCGGTGTCCCTGAGCACCGCGCGAAGCCGCCGGATGTCCGCCAGGTCGGCCCGGGGCCTGATGCCCCCCGCGAAGGCGAACGTGACGATGCGCCGCACGCCTTCGGCCTGGGCCCGGCTGATGACGTGTTTCTCGGTCCCCGCGCGGCAGCCGAGCGTGACCTCGTGGCCGCGCGCCGCGAGTTCCCGGCTGATCCGCGCGGCCCAGTAGGCGTCGGAAGACCACCCGCGACAGGACATGAGATGGAGGATTCTCATGCGGGCCGGGGCCGTTCAGCGCCGTTGCGCCGCGCGGCTCGCCGCCGCCAGCCAGTCCCTGAACCGCTCCGGCCTGGACCGCACGTCGCAGGGGAGCCGGTGTCCGTACTTCGCGGCGAAGCGTGTGGTCGCGACCTGGCGGAGGGCCCGATCCCGGCGCTCGTGCTCGGGCTCTGTGGCGAACGTCTCCCCGCGGGTTCCGCCGCCCCGGTGGCGAAACGGGGCGTGCACGACGAGGCACCGGCGCCTCGCCTCTCGGACGGCGAAGGACAGGTCCTTGTCGTAGCCGTGGAAGAACCCGTACCCTTCGTCCAGGCCCCCCACCGACTCCATCACCGCTCGCGACAGGCACAGGCAGACCCCGTCGACCACGGCGACCTCCTCCCAAGGGGGGCGAACGGTCGGCCGGTCGGCGAGGCTGTGGACGATCGTCCGCCCGGCGAAGCGGCCGTTCGCGCGGACCCGCTTGACCCCGTAGAGGCCGGCGAGCCCCGCGCCGGGTTCGTGGAGGGCGGCCAGTAGGCGCGACAGCCACGCCGGCTCCAGCATCTCGGTGTCGTTGTGGAGCAGGCACAGGAACTCGGTCTTCACCTCTCGCCAGGCACGGTTGAGAGACGCGATGACGGACGAGTTGGACGAGCCCGGGATGAAGCGGAGCGGGGAGGGGTAGTCGAAGCGCTCGAAGAACTCACGCGTGCCGTCGGTGGAGCCGTTGTCGATGACGACGAGCCGGAACGGTTCCGTCGTGGCGCGCAGGCTCTCGAGGCACGCCCGCGTGAGCGGGAGCCGGTTGTAGACACACATCACGAGCGTGACGCGTTCACTCACCAGGCGAGCCCCGTCGCTCCCTTCCCGGAACAATGGTCCGGGCTGGACGCTCAGGCCGGCAGGGGGGAGAGCCCCGCCCGCGCGCGCGCCACGCCGATCTGCGCGCGGACGCCGGCCTCGAGCGGCACGAACGTGCGGGTGTAGCCCAGCTCCTCCTCGAGCGCCCGATCCGAGACCCGGGTGGCAAGGCCCGCGAGGTCGCGCTCGCCGTTCGAGGTCACCTCGATCCGGGCGCCGGGAACGAGCCGCCCGACGAGCGCCGCCAGCTCCCTGATGGTGCAGGTGTCGCCGCCGGTGTTGAAGAACCGGCGCCGGGCGAACACGCGCGGGTCGGCGTCGAGCAGGGCCACGAACTCGTCGGCCACGTCCTCGACGTAGACGAGGCTCACCCGGGCGTCGCCGAAGCCGACTCTCGCCGGCTGGCCCACGGCCGTCCGGTCGATCAGCTCGCCGGTGAAGGCGCTCGTCCCACGCTCGCGCCCCCACCCGTACACGATGCTCGGCCGGAGCCCGCCCACGGTGAGGCCGTACTGGGCCGCGTAGTCTCGCGCCAGGTGCTCCAGGTAGACCTTCCCACCGCCGTAGATCGGGAGTCCTGCCGCGACGTGGAGCGGTACGTCCTCGCGGAGCGGCAGCTGCCCCGGGGCGTATTGCTCGTCGGCGCCGTAGACGGCGATCGAGCTGGCGAGCAGCACCCGGCTGATGCCCGAGAGCCGCGCGGCCTCGAGCGCGTTGACGGTTCCGAGGACGTTCACGCGGGTGGCCAGCTCCGGCACCTCGTTGCACTCGACTCCCAGCAGGTAGGCGAGGTGGACGATCGCGGTCACCCCGTGCGTCCGCGCCGCGTCGAGCAGGGCGACGAGCGACTGCACGTCGCCCCGCACGACCTGCAGCCGGTCGCCGTGGCTCCGGAGCGGGCCGATCCGCCCCTCCGCGACGGAGAGATCGAAGAGCACCACGCGCCCGCCCCGCGCGAGCAGCTTGTCGGCGAGGCAGGCGCCGATGAGGCCCGTGCCTCCGGTGATCAGTGTCGTCATCGTTCCCTCCCAGGAATGCTCCCGCCGACCGCCTCCGGCCGCCCGGATTCGCGGCGCCGATACCCCCTCGCTCCGGAGGCGGCTGGCGGCCCCCTCGGTCGCGTCGAGCCACCCCGAGGCGCCGCGATCCAGCACGAACATCTCTCGCGTCCGCCCCGGGCGCCGCCATCCCCACACGCCTGTCTGGCGGACCGCCGCGGGCGCGCCCGGCTCGGCCCGTGGTGCGGATGCGCTCGTCCCGGGCGCGGCCTGGCCGGCCATCGGCTCTCTTGACGCCGGCAGGCGCCGGGTGGCATGGTACGTCATCGCCGATCATGAAGACCTGCCAAATCAACGAGGCCATGTCATGACCACACTGCCCGGCAAGGATCAGGTGACGCTGGCGCTCCTCGGCGCCGGCTTCGTCGCCGACTTCTACATGCAGGCGCTCGCCTACGTACCGCACCAGCGAGTCGTGGGCGTCTACTCGAGGACGGCGGAGCGCGCCCGCGCGTTCGCCGACAGGTGGCGAATTCCTCTGGCCACCGATCGGCTGGACGACCTGATCGCCCTCGACAGCGTCGATCTCTACGTGGTCGGGCTGCCGACGTTCCTCCACCGCGACGTCTGCGTGCGCCTGGCCGCCGCCGGCCGCAGCCTGCTCTGCACGAAGCCGCTGGGGCGCAACGCGGCGGAGGCCCGTGCCATGCTCGACGCCGTCCGCGCGAACGGCGTGCGCCACGGGTACCTGGAGACCGAGGTCTTCACGCCGGCGCTCGTGAAGGTGAAGGAGCTGATCGACCGCGGCGCGATCGGCAAGGTCATCCTCGTGAAGTCGCGGGAGGCGCACTTCGGCTCCCACTCGTCCTACAACTGGGATCCTGAGCTGGCGGGGGGCGGGCCGCTCCTGCTCCTCGGCGCCCACAACGTGGAGTTCTGCCGCTTCATGCTCGGCAAGCCGCGCGCGCTGGAGGTGTTCGCCTGGACGGCGACGATGGTCCACCAGACCCCGCTCGAGGACACCGCGCTCATGCTGATCCGCTTCGAGGGCGGCGGGATCGGCCAGGTGGAGGTCGACTGGACGACGCGCTCCGGCCTCGACCTGCGGAACGAGATCAAGGGCACCGAGGGCGCGATCTACACCGACGTCACGGGCTCCACGGGGATCCGGGCGTTCACGCTCAAGGACGCCGGCTACGTCCTGGAGAAGGCGACGGTCTCGACCGGCTGGATCACCCCTGTTGCCGACGAACCGTTCACGTACGGCTATGTGAGCCACCTCAAGCACTTCGTGGATGCCCTGCGCGAGGGCCGGCCCTTCGCCGAGACGTTCGAGGACGGCTACGTCGTGAACGCGATCGTCGACGCGGGCTACCGCTCGGCTCGCTCAGGGCGCTGGGAGCCGGTGGAAGCGTTCGCGTAACGCGCCCTGCTCGATCACGCGCAAGCCGTCGCGGCGCGCCTCGAACCGCCCGCGCCGAGCCCGGCCGCGGCTCAGGTCGGTCGGTCTCGCGGGAAGGCGGAGAGCCCGCGCGTCCGCGTCTGCTCGACCGTGTCGACATGGCCGCGGAAGTCGGATCGGGCGGGTTTGCTCTGCTCCCGGTGTTGCGGTAGTCTCCCGCCAGCAGTCTGGATACGCCTTCGGCGGAGGGGGAGAGGCCGGTGAAGTTCGGGCTGATCGGGTACGGGGCGTGGGGCAGGCATCACGCGGCGGCGATCGTGCAGACCCCCGGTGCCGAGCTGGCGGCCATCTGCTGCAAGAGCGAGGAGAGCGCGGCCGCCGCCCGGAGGGACTACGCCGGGGTCCCGGTGTACCGGGACTATCGGGTGCTCCTGCGGGAGTCGGGGGTCGACGCGGTCGACATCGTCGTGCCGACCTTCCTGCACGCCGAGATCGGCGTGGCGGCGCTCGAAAGCGGCCGGGACGTCCTGCTCGAGAAGCCCATGGCCCTGACGGTGGAGGAGTGCGACCGGTTGCTGGCCGCGGCCGCCGGGAGCGGCCGCATCCTCAGCATCGGCCACGAATTCCGCGTGTCGACGCAGTGGCGGTCGGTGAAGGAGATCGTCGACGCGGGCGAGATCGGCGAGCCGATGTACGTGCTGGTGAGCCTCTTCCGGTTTCCGTATCGCCTCGGCTCCGAGCGGTGGCGATGGACCCGCGAGAAGGTCGGGTCGTGGATCCTCGAGGAGCCGGTGCACTTCTTCGACCTCGCGATGTGGTACCTCGAGCGGTGGGGCGATCCTGTCTCCGTCTCGGGCTTCGGCAACACCAAGGGGCGCGGCGACGGCATGTACGACAACTTCTCCGCCATCGTCCGCTTCCCGGAACAGCGGTACGCCGTGATCACCCAGACGATCGCCGGGTTCGAGCACCACCAGGTGATGGAAGTCGTCGGGACGGACGGCGCGGTCAGGACCTGGTGGTCCGGGGACATGGATCGGACCCTTCACCCGACCCACGAGCTGAAGGTCCAGCGGCGCGGCCAGACCCGCTGCGAGACGATCGTGCTCGATCTCTCGGGCGAGGTGTTCGAGCTGCGGGAGGAGATCAGGCGGACCGTCGCCGCGTTCGGCGAGCGGCGCCCCCTGCTCGCCGGAGACGAGGCGAGGAAACGCATCGTCGTGTGCCTGGAAGCGGAGCGCTCGCTCCGCGAGGGCCGCGAGATCCCCCTGAAGCTCTCGTAGCCGCTGCCGGCGTGCGCCTGGGAGGCCCGTGGTCATTGTGCCCCGGGCTGACCCTGCGGCGGGCCGGCAGCTGGCACCCTCCGATGGACATCCGTCAACTGGACGCGGGAGCCTTCACCGAGCACGCGATCAGCTCGCGTCCACCCGGGGTCCGGTCGAGGCTGCTGACGGGCACCTCGCAGCGCCGGTACAGCTCGAGCAGCGTGGCCTCCGTGTAGCGGAAGATGTGCTCCCGGTCCTCCGTCCTCGAGAGGACCCGACCGGCCCAGCGGATGAGACCGTGGCGTGACTGCGACAGGTTGCGGACCGGCTCGGCGATCACGAGCAGTCGCCCGGTGGCGGCCCAGAGCCGCGGAAGCAAGCTGTCGGCGATGTCGTGGAACTGATATAAGCTTGCCTGCATGATCACGGTCCCGGCCGGCGGCAGCTCGCGGCCGGTGCTTACGTCGAACGCCCGGACGTCCACGCCGCGACGGCGGGCGAGCCGGAGCATCGCCGGCGACGACTCGAGGCCGACGTACGACCTCAGCACGCCTCGGTGCCGCAGATGCCGGTGGAGCGCCAGGTCGCCGCAGCACAGCTCGAGGACGTCGGCTGGCCGGGTGACGCGGTCGCCGATGAGCGCGTAGCGGGCGGCGTAGTCCCCTCCATACCCGATCCGCATCGCGAGGCGATACAGTTCCGGAAAGCGGTAGATGGTCAGCATGCCGGGCAGGGCACCCGGTGCACATTCTAGCCGGTGAGCCGCGATGAAGGACGAGCACCCCGCGCTGGTGTCGGTGGTCGTCCCGGTGTGCAACGAGGAGGCGAACCTGCCCGAGCTCCGCGCCCGGCTGGCCGCCACCCTCGCCGGCCAGGACTTCGAGTGCATCCTGGTCGACGATGGCAGCACTGACGGCACCGTGGCGACGGCCCGCGACATGGCGCGCGAGGATCCGCGCTTCAAGCTCGTGAGCCTCTCGCGCAACTTCGGTCATCAGGCCGCCATCGTCGCGGGCCTCACCTTCGCCCGGGGCGAGTGCGTCGCCGTGATGGACGGGGACCTCCAGGATCCGCCCGAACTGATCCCCGTGATGGTGCGCGCGTGGGCGAAGGGCGCGAGGGTGGTCTACGGAGTCCGCGCCGCGCGCCAGGAGCGGTGGTTCACGCGCGCGGTCGCCGCCCTCTACTACCGTCTGCTCTCACGCCTGACCACCACCAGGATGCCGCTCGACGCGGGCGACTTCGCGGTGATGGACCGCCGGGTCGTGGAGGTGATCGTCGCCATCGGTGAGCGCCGTCCGTACCTGCGTGGGCTCCGGAGCTGGGTGGGCTTCCGCCAGGAGGCGGTCCCCTACGTGCGGGACCGCCGGCGCCGGGGCGAGGCGAAGTACACGCTCTGGAAGCTCCTGGATCTCGCCCTGGCGGGGGTCGTCTCGTTCTCGATCGTGCCGCTCCGGCTCGTCGTCCTCGCGGGTGCGGGGATCGCCGCCCTCTCCGCCGGCGGAGGCCTGATCGTCCTGGTCGGTCGCCTGGGCGGCGTTCCGCTCTCCGGCTGGGCGGCGCCCGGCGTGGCCGGCGTCCTTCTCGCCGTCGGGTTCCTCTTCGGCCTTCAGCTCGTCGTCGTCGGCCTGCTCGGCGAGTACGTCGGCCGCGTCCTCGAGGAGGTCCAGAACCGACCGGTCTTCATCGTCGACGAGGTCGTGGGACTCGACCTGGCCCAGGGCGCGCGTGGCGGGGCCCGGCGCCGAACCGGCGGCGGTCAGCGGTTCGAGTAGAGCCAGCGCGAGCCGTAGCGCCCGAGTTCGCGCACGCTGGGCGGCGGGAGGGCGGCCACGACGCTCCGCTCCCGCGGCAGACGGACCACGAGGAAGACGCGCCGCACTCCTCCCCAGAGGTCAACCAGCCCGCGGGTGTCGATGAACAGGCCGCGCGCCTCGGGGAGCGTCGAGGCGAACGAGAAGTAGCCGACGGCGCCGTTCACCAGGAGGGCCTGGCGTCCCGTGTAGAAGGGCAACGCCGGGCTGTACTCGAGCGAGCCCTCGACGACGACGACGTCGTCCGGCGCCGCCTGGGCGGTGATCGCCCGCGAGATCTCCCTGGCGGAATGATGCGGCTCGACCACCTGGATGAGCTGGAGGATGAGCGCCGTGATCACACCCGCCACCCCCAGGAGCGAGGCGAACGCGCTCCGGCGCCAGCCGCGCATCCAGCACAGGGTGGCGACGCCCCAGCCCACGATCAGCGTCAGCCCCAGGCCCTGGAGAAGCACGCCGAACGGCCGGCTCGACTCGAAGGGGAAGGGCGCACCCTGATCGCGCAGGATGCGGTAGTAGGCGTTCATCTCGGCGAGCCCGGTCATCGCGCGGCTCGGGGTCAGCCCGGCGCCGGCCCAGAGGGCCCAGAGGCCGACGGCGCTGCACCCGAGGAGTCCCACCCAGAGCCAGCGTCCGACATCCCGGCCGCTCGCCCAGGCCGCGCCCGCGAGGATCGCGAGAGCCGGGAAGGCGGGCAGGGCGTAGTACTCGTGCTTGAAGCGAGAGAGCGAGAAGAGCCCCACGACGACCAGCGCCCAGACGGCGACGAGCGGGCGCCAGCGGGCGGCCGGCGACGAACCCGCCGCCGGCCGCCCGAGCACGAACACGCTCCACGGGAACGCCCAGAGGAAGCTCGCCACCAGGAAGCCGAGCGTCGAGATCGGGACGTCGTCTTCCACGAACCGGCGGGCGTCGAGGAACCGCAGGAGGTGGTTGTCGAGCGCGTAGAAGCCGAACAGCGTCGGCGAGCGCCAGGCGGCGAGCACGTGCCACGGCAGCGCGATCAGGGCGAAGAGCGCCGCTCCACGCGTGACGTTGAGGTCGCGGAGCGACACCCTGCGCACGAGGAGGAGGCTGATTCCCACGATCAGCACGGGAAACACCAGGCCGATGAACCCCTTCGCGAGCACGGCCAGCGCGGCCCCGACGTAGAGGAGGAGAAACCGGGTGCGGCCCGCCTCCGGGCGCTCGGCATCGCGCAGGAATCCGTGGATGGCCAGGGCGAGACAGAACACGAACAGCTGATCGGTCGACGCCTTGCGGACGTAGAGCGCGTTCCCCACGACCGTGGCGAGCGCGAGTCCGGCCAGGAGGCCGGCGCGGGCGCCGTAAAGGCGCCGCCCGATCCGCCAGGTCAGGAGCACGGAGCCGAGCGTGGCGAGCGCCGACCACAGCCGGACGGACCACTCCCGGGGGCCCGTCACGCCGAGGGTCAGGGCGGTGAGCCAGAAGTAGAGCGGCGGTTTTTCGAGATACGGGAGGCCGTTGACGTGGGGGATCACCCAGTCGCCGCCACGCAGCATCTCCTGGGCGATCGACGCGTAGAGTCCTTCGTCGGGGTCGAGCAGCGGCATCCCGAGCCGGGCGAAGAGAAAGGGGATGCTCAGGGCGAGGAGCAGGAGCAGTTCGCCCCGCGGAGCGGCGGGAGCGGACGGCCGGCTTTGGCCCGACAGGCTCATGATAGCGGGTCGAGCACGACCTTGCCGGCGGTGTCGAAGTCGTTGGAGTGGTCCTCGTAGAACTCCGCCATGATGTCCGTGCCCGCGGGCTTGCTTGAGGCAGCCGAGGAGGATCGCCCGGAACACGCACGAGGCGCGCCAGGCGAACCCTTGTGCATCTGGTAGATCGGCTTGCAGGCATTCCGCTCCGGCACCGC
>CAZWXA010000062.1:0-4565 GCA_964637755.1 uncultured bacterium
CCAGGCGCGCATCTTCGGCGACCTCAAGAGCAAGGCGAGCCGCCTCGTGCGCTTCGCGCGGATGAACAAGATCCACGTCCTCAAACCGCAGCTCAACACGGAGCCCAAGGTGTACTACGCCCAGCTCGACGGAGAGGTGCGATGAGCCCGCACTCCACGAACGGCCTCGGCGAGCTGCTCGAGCAGGTCACGGGATTCATCTTCCCGAACGAGATCGAGATCCACTGGTCGCTCCTGATCGTGGTCTACCCGTACGTCACCGGGCTCGTCGCGGGCGCCTTCATCCTGGCGTCGCTGGTGAAGGTCTTCAACATCAAGGAGGTCCAGCCGACCTACCGGCTCGCGCTGCTCACGGCCCTCGCGTTCCTGCTGGTGGCGCCGATCCCGCTGCTGCTGCACCTCGGCCAGCCGCTCCGGTTCTACGAGATCCTCCTCACCCCCAACCCGAGCTCCGCCATGGCGATGTTCGGCTTCGTGTACGCGTGGTATCTGATGGGCGTGCTGCTGCTGGAGGTCTGGTTCGAGTACCGCCGCGACCTCATCGTCATGGCGCGAACCGCGCGGGCCCCGCTGAACCGGGTCTACCGGGTCCTCTCGCTGTTCTCGAGGGATGTGAGCAGCGAGGCCCTCGCCTTCGACCGGAAGGCGATCCGGGTCATCACCATCATCGGCATTCCCTCCGCCTTCCTGCTCCACGGCTACGTCGGCTTCATCTTCGGCTCGGTGAAGGCCAACCCCTGGTGGGGCAGCGTTCTCATGCCGATCGTGTTCCTCATGTCCGCCATCGTCTCCGGCATCGCCCTCGTCATCCTCCTCTACATGGTGCTGACGGGGCTGCGGCGGGAGCCCATCGACATGGCGTGCCTGGACAAGATCACCTCGTACCTCTTCTACGCGGTCATCGTGGACTTCTCGCTGGAGGCGCTCGACTTCATCCACCGCCTGTACCAGAGCGAGGAGTCCGTCAAGATCCTGGGCAAGCTCATCACCCACAAGCTCTTCCTGAGCCTCTTCGTGATGCAGATCCTGCTCGGGATGTTCATCCCCCTCGGCATCCTGGTGCTGGCGAAGGCCCGGCGCTTCAACGACGACCTGCGCAAGCTCCTCTATTTCACCGCGGTGATCCTGATCCAGCTGGGCATCTTCGCCACCCGCTGGAACGTCGTCATCGGCGGCCAGCTCTTCTCGAAGAGCTTCCGGGGCTTGATGACCTACAAGATGGAGGTCATGGGGATCGAGGGGCTGGTGGCGGCGCTCGCGCTCCTGGCGCTGCCGTTCGTCGTCCTGGCGGTGCTGATCCGCTTGCTCCCGACGAAGCGCCTGGAGGAGCCCGCCACGTCTTAGCGGCCGAGCGTCGCGAGCGCCTCCGCCGCCTCGGCGCGCCCGCCCGATCGTGCGGGAGCTACCCGAGCGCCCGGAAGGACCCTTCCTCGTCGAGCGCGAAGACGAGGATCTCAGCGTGATGGTCCCGGAGAATGTGGGCCCCGCGTCATTCCGAGCCGACGACGCTGACGAACGAGACACACTCGCCGGGCGCGCCGCCGAGGTTGTGGGTGAGGGCCTGCGTGCGGCCGCGGGCGACGGCGCGGGCCGGCTTCGCCACGGAGCTGGAGCCAGCACTCGAAGAGCATGCGGAGGCCGGAGGCGCCGATGGGGTGGCCGAAGGACTTGAGGCCGTCGCGCTCGTCGGCGCCACCCGGGAGGCCCGTGCGGATGTCGGCGAGCACCGCGAGCGAGGCAACGCGCGCGTCGAGGGCGGCGCGCAGCGCGCCTGCTCGAGCCCGTTGCCGCGCCGCTCCGGGAGCGAGGCGGGCTGGTCAGGCGGGCGGGCGGTTCGAGCTCCGGCGGGCTTCCGTGAGCCGGGCGAAGAGCCGGGCGGGCGTGACCGGGGCCTCCGTGATCCTGACGCCGAGGTCGGCGACCGCGTCCTCCACGGCGTTGGCGATGGCGGCGGCCCCCGGGATCGCGCCGCTCTCGCCGACGCCCTTGATCCCGAGGTCGTTGATCACCGACGGGTGCGGCTCGAGCGCGACCGGCAGCCACGGAAGCTCTCCCGCCCGGGGGAGCGCGTAGTCCATCAAGCTCCCGCTCAGGAGCTGGCCGCCCGCGTCGTAGCGCAGCTCTTCCATGAGTCCCGCGCCGATGCCCTGGACCGCGCCACCCTGGAGCTGGCCCTCCACGATCGCGGGGTTGATCGCGCGTCCGGGGTCGTGAACGATGGCGTAGGCGAGGAGCCGGACCTCGCAGGTCTCGACGTCGACCTCGACCGCCGCGCCCTGCGTGCCGAACGCCCACGTGACGGTGCCCGGGTAGAAATAGGTGCAGCTGTTCAAGCCGGGCTCGCCCGCGGCCCGGAGCGCCTTCGATCGCACCGCGACGTGGGCGATCTGGCCGAGCGCGAGCGCACGGTCCGGCACGCCGGCGACATGGACCCGGCCCTGCTCGATGCGCACGTCCTCGGGCGCGCACTCGAGCAGCTCCGCGGCCACCTGCGCGGCCTTTCGCCGGACCTCGCGCGCCGTGCGAGCCACGGCGGGGCCGGCGTTGGCGGCGACGCGGCTGCCGCCGGTGCCCATCCCGAACGGGAAGAGCGTCGTGTCGCCGGTCGTGACGATGACGTCGTCGAGCGCGGCGCCGAGCTCGGAGGCGGCGATCTGGGCGAGCGTCGTGGCGTGGCCTTGCCCCTGAGCGGCCACGCCGACGAAGACGTACACCGTGCCGCTCGGGTCCACGCGCACCGTCGCGCCCTCGTAGGGACCGAGGCCCGAGCCTTGCACGTAGCAGGCGAGGCCGAGCCCGATCCGGCGCGTGCCCGTCCGCTGCACGGTCTGGCGCCGGCGCCACTCGTCGTAGCCGAGCAGCGCGAGCGCGCGCTCGAAGGCGCGCGGGAAGTCGGCCGGGTCGTAGGCGATGGGCACGCCGTCCTTGTAGGTGAGGCCCGGCCGGTAGGGCATCTCGTCGGGGCGCACGAGGTTGCGGCGGCGGATCTCGGCAGGGTCCAGGCCGAGGCGGCGCGCGCCGATGTCCATCAGGCGCTCCATCACGAAGCACGCCTCGGGGCGGCCGGCGCCCCGGTACGCCGCGTTCTGTGTCTTGCTGGTCACGACGCTCGTGCCGGCGCCGCGATAGCTGGGAACGCGGTAGGGGCCGGGGAGATGGTTCACCGTGTTCAGGATGAGGCCGTCCCCCTCGACCGGATAGGCGCCGACGTCATAGAGGAACTGGTCTTCGAGGGCGACGACCCTGCCCTGGGGATCGAAGCCGATCCGCGCCTCGTGCACCTGCTCGCGGTCGTGGCCGGTCGCCATGAGGTGCTCGCGCCGGCTCTCCACCCACTTGACCGGCCGGCCGAGACGGAGGGCCGCGGCGGCGGCGAGGATCTCCTCCGCGTAGACCGACCCCTTGGGGCCGAACCCGCCGCCCACGTCCGGCATCATCACGCGCACCTGCTCAGCCGGCAGGCCCAGGACGGCGGCGACGGCGTCACGCAGCAGGTACGGGTTCTGCGCGGACGACCAGAGGACGAGGGCGCCGGTGTCCGGGTCACGATAGGCGAAGGCGCCGCGGGTCTCGATGGGCACGGCGCTGAGCCGCGGGTGGTGGAGCCGCTCGCGGATCACGAGGTGTGCCTGCGCCAGCGCCTGCCCGGCGTCGCCGACCTCTCCCCGGACGCGGAGGGCCGCGTTGTCGGGCCAGTCGTCGTGCAGGCGGACCGGCGAGCGCAGCGCGTCCTCGGCCGACACGAGCGGCGCGAGCGGCTCGTACTCCACCAGCACCTGCTCGAGTGCGTCGGCGAGCTGCGGCGCCTGCTCGGCGACGACGACCGCGACGGGCTCGCCGACGTATCGGACGCGGTCTCGGGCGAGGACGGGCTGGGTGAACGGGCGCCCCTTGTGCTGGCCTCCGTACGCCGCCGGGATCCCTCCCCCGACCTCCGGGAGGTCCGCCGCGCTCCAGGCCGCGACGACGCCGTGGAGCCTGAGGGCCCGCGTGAGGTCGATCCCGAGAACGCGCGCGTGGGCGTGAACGCTGCGGACCACCCCCAGATGGATCATCCCCTCGCGCCGGAGGTCGTCGAGGAAGCGGCCGGCGCCGAGGAGAAGTCGCCGGTCCTCCCTGCGCGGCGGTGACGAGCCGATCGCGCCGGATCTCACCGTTCGAGCCGGCGGCTCCGCCAGCGCCGTTCAGCGACCGACCGCGTATCCGCGCCCCTTCATGCACGCCGCGAAGGCCTGCTCGTAGCCCTCCTTGGACTTCGAGTAGTTGTACGTCCCGCCGATGGCGGCTCCGCCCACGCCTCCCGCGACGGCCCCGATGGCGGCGCCTCTGCCCGCGCCCCGTCCGCCGCCGGCGATCGCGCCGATCGCCGCTCCGGCCGCCGCGGCACCGAGCGCGCCGATTGCGCCACCGATGAGGGCCCCCTTGGCGGCGTCCTTGCCTCCCTCGAAGCCGGTCTGCTGGTACGCCCACTGCTTGCATTCCTCGGTGTCGCGCATCTGCGCTTGCTGCGGGTCAACGTACTGGGGTGGGGGCTGGTAGTTCGGCTGAGCCTGAGGGGCCGGCGG
>CAZWXA010000062.1:4665-13760 GCA_964637755.1 uncultured bacterium
CGGGGGAACGTACTGGGGCACCGGCTGCTGCACGCGCCCGTAGACCGCCGTGGTCGGGCGGGGCGGCTGGCCCGTCGCGCAACCACTGGCGAGGATGGCGGCCACCACGACGGAACTGAGCACTCTCTTCATCACGACCTCCTTGCGCCTCTTGGCGAAGCAGTCAGACGCTGGGCGCATCTCGCACGTTTCATGGCCGGAGGCAACCGCCCCGGCGGCCTGGTCAGGAACCGGCGGGCCGCTGTCGGCCCCCCGCTGGCAATCAAGAGACTCCAGCCCGCGCGGGAACGTTTCTCGCTTGAGCGCACGATCCGTCCCAGCAGGACGCCCACCCCGGAGACCTCTGGCCGAGCAGGCTCATGATGGCCATCGACCCGCCGTTGCCCATGAACATCGCCGGCGTGCCAGAGCAGGGAGGGCATCGAGGCCGGCGGCCGGGGCAACGTGGGGCTCATGCTCCCTGAATCGTATCAGGACACGCCGGGCGCGCGACGGCTAGAATTCCCCTGACGTGCGCGTGGCGGGACTCCGGGCCAGGTCGAGCGGGACCCGGACGGGCTCGCCGACTGGAGGGAGCGCAGGCACCTCATGCCCTACTATCCATCGCGGGACGACTGGCAGGCCAGGCCGCCGGCCGAGCTGGGAATGCACCCGGACCGGCTCGCCGCGGCGATCGAGTACCACCTCGCCCACGAGACCACTTGGCGGCGCGATTTCCTGACGGCGTCCGGGCGGTACATCGGCGTCGCCGACGAGCCGGAGGACTCGGAGGTGCTCGGCCCCGTCCGACCGCGGGAGGGCCCGAGCGGACTCGTTCTCCGCCGCGGGTACATCGCCGCCGAGTGGGGCGATACCGGGCGAGCCGACATGACCTTCAGCGTCGCCAAGAGCTACCTCGCGGCCCTCGCCGGAGTCGCCGTGATGCGGGGGCTGATCCGCGACATCGACGACCCCGTGCGCGGCGCCGCCCTCGCCGACGGCTTCGAGTCGCCCCAGAATCGCCCCATCACCTGGCGGCATCTCATGGAGCAGACGAGCGAGTGGCAGGGGACGTTGTGGGGGAAGCCCGACAGCATCGACCACAACCGCGACGTCAGCCGGAGCGAGCTCGGCCGGACCGAGAAGGGCCAGCCGCGGCCGCTCCGCTCGCCGGGAACGTTCTGGGAGTACAACGACGTGCGGGTCAACCGGTTGAGCCTGTCCCTGCTGCAGGTCTTCCGCCAGCCGCTGCCGGAGGTGCTCCGGAGTGCTTTGATGGACCCGGTCGGCGCGTCAGCGGAGTGGGAGTGGCAGCCCTACCGCAACTCCCACGTCGAGATCGACGGCCGCCGCATGCCCTCGGTTCCCGGCGGATCGCACTGGGGCGGCGGCCTCTGGATGTCGACCCGCGACCACGCGCGCTTCGGGCTCCTCATCCATCGTGGCGGGCTCTGGCAGGGCCGGCAACTGCTGCCGGAGTCCTGGGTCGCCGAGATGCGCCGGCCCTGCGCCATCAATCCCCAGTACGGGCTCCTCTGGTGGCTCAACACGGGACGCGCCCTCTTCCCGAGCGCGCCCGGTTCGAGCTACGCCGCCCGCGGGGCGGGCAGCAACGTCATCTGGATCGACCCCGACCACGACCTGGTCGCCGTCCTCCGCTGGATCGACGCGGCGAGCGCCGACGGCTTCCTCGCCCGGCTCCTCGACAGCGTGGAGCCATGAGGGCGCCGGATAGTCATCTCCCACCCGGCCACAGGGCTCCCGGGGGGCCCGGCGAGGAGCAGATCGACTCCGGGAACCCAGGCGAGCCTCGCGACCATGGGATCGCCCGGCCTGACCCGGGCCGGCGCGCCGACTCCCAGGCCAGCCACGGAGTCTCCCGATCGGTTCGCCGGGCTCTGCGAGCCGCCGGCGCCCCGGGCATCGGCCACGACGCCGCCGAGCGGGCCCAGGGGCTTCTCTTGCGTGGAGGGCAAAGCGGAGCGATGGTAGACCACACGGTCCGGGCCGCGTCGGCGCGGCCGGCCGTCGAACTCGTCACACTCTGTGAAGCGAGGTCGTGACATGAATACTTCGACCGTCCGGTCCTCCGATCTCCAGTCGGCGATCACCTCGAGCGCGGCGGCGTTTCCGTTCTCGAGCGAGCTGAGCCTCGCCCCGCTCATCAACTTCTGGACGAAGGGCGTGGGGCCCGAGCAATCCGTGAGAGGGGCGCTGGCGCGGATGGTCGAGGCCGAGCTCCGGAAGGCGCCGGAGCTGTTCGAGCCCATCCAGGATCTCTCCCTGATCGCGCGGCACCGGGAGCTGGTGGACGTCCTGATGGCCATGGTCTTCCCGCCCGTCTTCTGGCAGCAGGAGTACGGCGCCGCGCTGATCCCGTTCCAGCTCCGGAGCTTCTACGCCACGCCGCCTTTCGAGCGGGTGCTCATGGGCGAAGGCGGAGCGCTCAAGGGGCGGGTCAACGCCGACGAGCAGACCGTGGCCGCGGTGCGGCTGCTGTTCGCGTACGACCTGATCCTGCGCCGCGTCTACGACATCCAGCTCGGCGTCGAGTACCCCATCGTCGTCACGGCGGCCGATCCGCAGACGGGCCTCGATCGGCACTTCAAGATGCAGCTCGACTATACGTTCCTCGACGTGAAACCGGTGGGGAGTCCTCCGCCGCTCGACGCGGCCGCCCGGGAGCGCCTCCGCCAGCGCGTGACGGATCCGCACACGATGATGGAGCTGATCCCGCCCGAGCACTTCGTCTTCCGCGGCTTCACCGTCTTCAAGGGGATCGAGGTGACGGACCAGGAGGTGCTGTCCTCGCTCAAGCGGGACCTGATCGACAAGGAGTCGATCGTCTCGCCCGCGCGCTTCGAGGGCCTGCAGGCCAAGCTGCGCACGCTCTTCCGCCGGCCGGACCTGCGCCTCGGCCTCGCCGCCATCGACGGCGACCAGGTGCTGATGCTCAACTACGGGGCCCGCCTCGAGCACTCCTGCATCTTCGCCGACTCGGCGCACCACAAGACCGCGGAGTTCGCCGGGTCGATCTTCGAGCGCGCGGCCCGGGAGCGGCAGCCGATCATCGTCGACGACCTGGCGACGTACCCCGGCCGCTCCCCGGTGGAGGACAAGATCCTGCAGGCCGGCGTCCGGAACCTCGTCGTGGCTCCCCTCTGCTACCAGGACGAGCTGATCGGCATGCTGGACCTCGGTTTTCTGGCGCCGGGCGCGGTGACGAGCGCGCAGCTGCCGAAGCTCGAGGAGGTCCTGCCGCTCTTCTCCATGGCCGTCAAGCGCAGCATGGAGGAGCTCGATGCGCGCATCCAGGCGTACATCAAGGAGAAGTGCACGGCGATCCATCCCTCCGTGGAGTGGCGCTTCCGCCAGGCGGTGCTCAACGCGATCGAGCGCGCGCGGACCAGCGAGTCGGGCGCCCTCGCGGAGCTGGAGCCGATCGTCTTCGAGAACGTGTACCCGCTCTACGGGCTCTCGGACATCCGGGGCTCGTCGACGCAGCGCGCCCTGGCGATCCAGGCCGACCTGCTCACCCAGCTCGGCCTCGCCCGGGACGTGCTGCGGGCCGCGCACGACGCCAGGCCCCTGCCCGCCCTCGACGAGCTGGCGTACCGTATCGACAAGCACACCGCCGAGATCGAGGTGAGCCTCCGGTCGGGTCACGAGGTCGTCCTGGTCTCGTTCCTCCACAACGAGGTCGAGCCCCTGTTCGACCACCTGCAGGGCTTCGGCCCGAACGTCCGCGCGAGGATCGAGGCCTACCGGGGGGCGATCGAGCCACGGCTCGGCACCGTCTACCAGCGGCGCCGCGCCTTCGAGGAGAGCGTGACGCTCATCAACGACACGATCTCGTCCTACCTCGACATGGAGGAGCAGGCCGCCCAGGCGATGTTCCCCCATTACTTCGAGAAGCAGAAGACCGACGGCGTGGACTACGGGATCTACGTCGGCGCCTCGCTCGCCGAGGACGGGCGGTTCGACCCGCTCTACCTGAAGAACCTGCGGCTCTGGCAGCTCATGGTCGCCTGCGGGGTCGCGCTCAGGGCCGGGAACCTCAAGGACGAGCTGGCGATCCCGCTGGAGACGACCCATCTGATTCTCGTGCAGCACCAGCCGCTGTCGATCCGCTTCCGCGCCGACGAGAAGCGGTTCGACGTGGACGGCGCTTACAACATCCGCTACGAGATCGTCAAGAAGCGGATCGACAAGGCCATGATCCGGGGGACCAACGAGCGGCTCACCCAGCCCGGCATGCTCGCGATCGTGTACTCGCAGCCCCGGGAGGCCGCGGAGTACCGGGACTACATCGACTACCTGCAGCACCAGCACTACCTCGGTCCCGAGGTCGAGGACCTCGAGCTCGAGGAGCTGCAGGGCGTCCACGGGCTCCGGGCGCTCCGCGTGACGGTCGAGCTCGGCAGCGTGCAGCTCGCCGGCCCCGTCGCGCTTCCGGAGCTGCAGCGCGCCCTTCGAGGCCTGTCCAGGGACTGACGGGCTTCACCCCCCGGCCCGACGCCGCCGATCGCCCGGCGCCGCGGGGGATGCCCCGTCGCGCCAGGCGCTCGTGGCGCGGATGCGGAATCAGATGACCCCGTGGGCGCGGCCCACCTTCACGAAGGCCGCCACCGCCTGTTCGAGGTGCGTCTGCTCGTGGGCCGCGCTGATCTGCACGCGAATCCGCGCCTGGCCTGCGGGCACGACCGGGTAGAAGAAGCCGACGACGTAGATCCCCTCCTCGAGCAGGTCGGCCGCCATCTGCTGGGCGAGCCGCGCGTCCCCGAGCATGATGGGGACGATCGGATGGACGCCGGGGCGGATCGCGAAGCCGGCCTCGGTCATCGCCTGCCGGAACCACCGCGTGCTGGCTTCGAGCCGGTCGCGGCGGGCGGTGGTGCCGGAGAGCATGTCGAGGCAGGCGAGCGAGGCGCAGACGATCGCCGGCGCCAGCGTGTTGGAGAAGAGGTAAGGCCGGGAGCGCTGGCGGAGGAGGGCGACGATCTCGCGGCGGCCGGCGGTGAAGCCGCCACTCGCGCCGCCCAGCGCCTTGCCGAGCGTGGACGTGATGATGTCCACGCGCCCCTCCACCCCGCAGTGCTCGGGCGTGCCGCGGCCGGTCGCGCCGAAGAAGCCCGTGGCGTGGCTGTCGTCCACCATGACGAGCGCATCGTGCTGCTCGGCGAGGGCGCAGATCTCGGCGAGCCGGGCGACGTCGCCGTCCATCGAGAACACCCCGTCCGTGGCGATCAGCCGCGTCCGGGCCCCCGCCGTCGCGCGCAGGACGCGCTCGAGATCGGCCATGTCGCCGTGCTCGTAGCGGTGGCGCGCGGCCCGGCAGAGGCGGACGCCGTCGATGATCGAGGCGTGGTTGAGGGCGTCGGAGATGACCGCGTCCGGCTCGCCGAGGAGCGTTTCGAAGAGGCCGCCGTTGGCGTCGAAGCACGAGGTGTAGAGGATCGCGTCCTCGGTGTGAAGGAAGCGCGCGATGGCGGCCTCCAGCTCCGTGTGGATCGACTGCGTGCCGCAGATGAACCGGACGCTGCCGAGCCCGAACCCCCAGCGCGCGAGCCCCTCCTGGGCGGCCCGGATCAGCCGCGCGTCGTTCGCCAGGCCGAGGTAGTTGTTGGCGCAGAAGTTGAGCACCGTGCGGCCGGCGACTGCCACCTCGGCCCCCTGCGGGCTCTGGATGATCCGCTCGCTCTTCAGAAGGCCCGCGTCCCGGATCTCGTCCAGCTCCGTCTGGAACCGCCTCTGCACCTCACCGTACATGGTTCATCTCCTCCCCGGCCGGCGCCGCATCGCTCGGTCAACAGCGCACGGGGCGCCCGCGCGCGACGTTGGGCAACAGGTACTCGTTGAACGTGCGGTCCAGGTCGTACTCGGGGCTGAAGCCCCAGTCACGGCGCGCTCGCGAGTCGTCCACGTCTTCCGGCCACGAGTCCACGATGGCCTGGCGCCGCCGGTCCGGCGCGAAGGTGATCTGCTCTCCGGGAAAGGCGGCGCGCACCATCTGCGCGAACTCGCCGGCGCTCGGGTTAAAGCTCGTCACGGTGTAGACGAGGCCCGTCAGCGACTCCGCGGGGGCCCGCAACAGGCCGAGCAGGGCCCGGATGGCGTCCGGCATCGCCATGAACGGGATGCGGGTGTCCTCGCGCACGAAGCACGCGTAGGGCCGTCCTTGCGCCGCGGCGTGGATCATCTCCGGGGCGTAGTCGCTGGTCCCCCCGCTCGGCGCGGTGAACGCCGAGATCAGCCCGGGGAAGCGGATGGCGCGGAAGTCGACGCCGCTCGGCCCGCCTCCGGGGGCGAGTTGCCGGTAATGGCGGGCGAAGTACCGGCCGAGGTGCTCGCAGTAGAGCTTGTTGCACCCGTACATCGTCACCGGGAGCGCCCACTCGTGCTCGGCGACCTTGCCCACCGCCCGCTTGGTGGAGAGGTCCGGCAGGCCGTAGACCGCGATCGAGCTGGGGAAGAGGAACTTCACGGGGCGGCCGAGCGACCGGGCCGCCTCGACGGCCATCCTGAGGAGGTTCAGCGTGCCCTGGACGTTGACCTCGTGGGCGGTCTCGGGCACGAACTCCGCCCGCGAGGACAGGAGCGCCGCCAGATGGAAGACGGCCGAGATCTCGAACTCCGCCATGAGCCGCTCGAGCAGGTGGCGGTCGAGGATGTCCCCGACCAGAGCCGCGGCGCAGCGGCGCGCGAGATCGGGATCGAGAGGCCGGATGTCCAGGGCCAGGACGTCGAAGGCGCCGGTCCCGGCCAGGTGGTGGATCAGGCCATGCCCCATCTCGCCGCTGGCCCCGGTCACGAGAACCACGGGCTTCCGCGCCACGTCGATCTCCTCCCTGTCTGTCGCGAGTGGTCAGCGCCGCCGGACCCCCGCCGCCCGATGCCCGGCAGGCATCGAGGCATTCTAGCCCGCGGCCCTCCCGTGCCGGCGTCCTCTCACGATTATCCGGGCCAGAGCATGACAATCGGCGACACTCGGGCGGCGCTTCTGACACGCGGCGGATTCTCGCAGGAGTGAACTCCTCGAATCACAAGGGTTCCCGGGACGCCGTGGGGTGGCACGTCCGCTGCTTCTGATGGACGGCCGCACAGCGCCGTCGAGGCGCACGGAGGATCCCATGACGCAGCTCCCGGGTCGCGCACAGATTCGTGTCGAATCCCCGCACCGTTTGGCCACGACGCCATCGCCGGCGAGGCCGGAGGCGACCGCCGCTCTCAGGATCCGCAGGCTCGGGCGGCCGGTCGCGATCGCCCTGGTCGCGATGGGGCTCGCGCTGTCGGCGCCGGCGCTCTCGCCCGGCGCTCCGCTCAGGACGTTCCACGTCGATGCGAGCGGCGACGACGCCGCGGACGGCGCAGCACTCCGGCCGTGGCGGACCCTCCAGCGGGCGGCCAGCGCGGTGCGGGCCGGCGACCTCGTCCTCGTCCACGCGGGGGTCTACGCGGGCTTCGACCTCCGGGTGAGCGGGACGGCGGTCGATCCCATCACCTTCCACGCCGATGCCGGGGTGGTGGTCGACACACCCAACCCGGTCACGCCGAACCACGGCATCAACCTCGAGGGCGCGAGCCACGTCGTCGTGGAAGGCTTCACCGTCACCGGGATGCCGCGGGCCGGGATCCGCTCGGTCGTCAACCATCACGTGACCGTCCGCCAGAACACCGCGGACGCCAACGGCCGCTGGGGCATCTTCTCGGGCTTCAGCGACGACCTGCTGATCGAGGACAACGTCGCGTCGCGGTCGCAGCTCGAGCACGGCATCTACGTGTCCAACAGCGGCGACCGGCCGATCATGCGCGGCAACCTCGTGTGGGGCAACTACGCGAACGGGATCCACATGAACGGCGACCTCAGCATGGGCGGCGACGGCCTCATCTCGGGCGCGCTGGTCGAGGGCAATATCATCCACGGCAACGGGCGGGGCGGCGGCTCCGGCATCAACGCCGACGGCGTGCAGGGGTCGCGCTTCCAGAACAACCTGCTCTACGACAACCACGCGAGCGGCATCTCGCTCTACCGGATCGACGGCGCCCAGGGCTCGAAGAACAACGTCGTCGCCCACAACACGATCATCCAGGCGGTGGACGGGCGCTGGGCGCTCAACATCACGGGCGGGAGCACCGGCAATGCCGTGGTGGACAACATCCTCTACAACGCCCACCCGTGGCGCGGCAGCGTCACGGTCTCGTCCGACAGCCTCCCGGGCCTCGTGAGCGACGACAACGTCGTGATGGACCGGTTCTCCGCCGACGACGGCAACACGCGCCTCACGCTCGCGCAGTGGCGGAGCGCGACGGGCCAGGATCAGCACTCGATCATCGCCGCGCCGCCGGCCCTCTTCGTCGATCCGGCGGGCGCCGACTTCCACCTGCGGGCCGACTCCCCCGCTCGCGACACCGGGCTCACGCTTCCCGAGGTCGACGAGGACATCGAGGGGACGCCGCGGCCGCTCGGGGCGGTGTCGGACATCGGCGCCTACGAGTACGCCGCGGCGCCCGTGCCCTCCTTCACCCTCGCGGTCTCGGTCGTGGGAAGCGGAACGGTCACGAGCACCCCGGCGGGGATCGCCTGCGGGACGGACTGCGAGCAGCTCTATCCGGGCGGCACGCCGGTGACCCTCAGCGCGATGGCGGGGACCGGCTACACGTTCTCCGCGTGGAGCGGCGGCTGCAGCGGCGGAGGCGGCTGCGCGCTCGTGGTGAGCGCCGGCACCGCGGTCACCGCGACGTTCGTCGCCGTGCCGCCGCCGGCTCCCGACCTCGTGGAGACCGCGATCACCAACCCGCCCGCCACGGCCCGGATCGGGCGGAGCTTCGGCCTGACAGACACGGCCCGGAACCAGGGGACGGCCGGCGCCGGCTCGTCGACGACGCGCTACTACCTGTCCACCGACCGGGTGAAGAGCAGCGGCGACACGCTCCTCGGCGGGAGCCGGTCGATTTCCGCGCTCGCTGCGGGCGGGCAGTCCACGAGAACGGTGTCCGTGCGGGCTCCGTCGGGCACCACGCCGGGTGCCTACTACGTCCTCGCCTGTGCCGACGACAAGAAGGTCGTCGCCGAGAGCGACGAGCAGAACAACTGCATCGCGTCGGCGACCACGGTG
>CAZWXA010000063.1:0-13746 GCA_964637755.1 uncultured bacterium
GGGCCGAGCGTGACGAGCGTCAGCCGATCCTCGTCGAGGAGGTCGGTGATCAGGGCCTGGATCTCCTCGGGCCGAACGTTGTCGATGGCCGACAGCATGGAATCGATCGTGAAGAAGGCCTTGAAGTGCATCTCCTGCTTGGCGAGCCGATTCATGCGGCTCGAGGTCGATTCGAGCGAGAGCATGAGGCTCCCCTTGAGGTGATCCTTGGCATGCGCCAGCTCCTGGACGGTGATCCCGTCTTTCTTGAGCGCCCGCATCTCCTTGAGCACGACCTTGAGCAGCTTCGAGAAGTTCTGCCCGTCCGTGGCGGCGTAGATGTACAGCACGCCGGTGTCCCGGTAGGCCTGGGTGCCCGAGTAGATCGAGTAGACCAGTCCCTGGCGCTCGCGCACCTCCTGGAAGAGACGCGAGGACATGCTTCCACCGATGATGTCGTTCAACAGGTACACCGCGTACCGTTCTGGAGCAGCATGGTCGAGACCCGGGAACCCGACCACGAGATGCACTTGCTCGAGCGACTTCGTGACGATGTCGATACCGGCCCGGGTCACGGGACTGACGTCGGCGCGGGGGTGGAGCGGGCGATCGAAGCGGTCGAAGTGCCTGGAGAACAGGTCCACCACGCGCTCGTGGGTCACGTTGCCCGCGACCGCGATGGTGATCCGCCCTGGAACGTACTCCTCGAGGAAGTGGCGGCGCACCGTCTCGGCGCTGTACCCGGCGACGTCGTCGCGCGTCCCGAGAATCGGCCGGGCGAGCGGGTGCCCGTCCCACACCCGCGCCGCGAACAGCTCGTGGATCAGGTCGTCCGGCGTGTCCTCCACCATCTTGATCTCCTGGAGGACGACGGACTTCTCGCGCTCGAGCTCGTCGGCGGCGAACAGCGGGTTGAGCAGGATGTCCGTCAGCAAAGCCACCGCGAGCGGCAGGTGCTCGTCGAGCACCTGGACGTAGAAGCAGGTGTGCTCCTTGGTGGTGAAGGCGTCCATCTGCCCGCCGACCGAGTCCATGATGCGCGCGATCTCCTGCGCGCTCCGGGTCGTCGTGCCCTTGAACACGAGGTGCTCGATCAGGTGAGAGATCCCCCCCCGCTCGGGCGCCTCGTTTCTGGATCCGGTGTCGACCCAGATCCCCACGGCGACCGACCGGACCTGCCGCATCCGCTCGGTCACGACACGGATCCCGTTCGGGAGGACGCTTTTTCTGTAGTCTTCCATCGCTATCAAGGCGCGGGCGCCCGGGCTGTCGCCACGCCCGCGCCGCACCGTTCCGTCAGCTTCGGAGGGTACCCGGCGCGGGTGCCCACCCCGACGCGCGGGCGCCCAGGCGCTTCGCCGGCCGTCCCGTCATGCCCCGATCGGGCGCCGGTCGCCCCCGGCGGGTCTCGAGCCCCGCTACTCGCGGGGCGGGGAGGCCGCCGCCGGGTTCTTGAGCCTCTCCTTGTCGGCGAGAGCAGGCTGGTCGCGCAGGGCCATCTTCCGGCTCAGCCGGATCTTCCCGTTTGGATCGATCTCGATGACCTTGACGAGTACCTCGTCCCCCTCGCTCAGTACATCCTGCACGGCGCGGATCCGCGTCTCGGCGATCTGCGAGATGTGGAGCAGCCCCTCGGTGTTCGGAATCACCTCCACGAACGCGCCGAACTCGACGATCTTCTTCACCTTGCCGAGGTAGACCCGGTCGGGCTCGACCTCGCGGCAGATGTCCTGGATGATCGACAGCGCCTTCTGCACCGAGTTGTTGTCCGGCGAGAAGATGGTGACCCGCCCGTCGTCCTCGACGTCGATCTTGGTTCCCGTCTCCTCCTGGATCCCGCGGATCACCTTTCCGCCGGGACCGATGATCTCGCGGATCTTCTCCGTCCGGATCCGGATGGTGACGAACCGGGGAGCGTACGGGCTCAGCTCGGCCCGAGGCTTCTCGATCGTCTCGCGGAGCTTGGCCAGGACCGCGAGGCGCGCCTCGCGCGCCTTGGCCAGCGCAACCCGCATGATGTCGACGGAGACGCCGGCGATCTTGATGTCCATCTGGAACGCCGTCACACCCTTCTCGGTGCCGGCGACCTTGAAGTCCATGTCGCCGTAGTGGTCCTCCGTCCCCATGATATCCGTCAGGATGCCGACGCGATCGCCCTCCATGACGAGGCCCATCGCGATCCCGGCCACGTGCGACTTGAGAGGCACACCGGCATCCATGAGCGCCAGCGAGGCGCCACACACGGTCGCCATGGAGGATGAGCCGTTCGACTCGAGGATGTCCGAGACCACGCGAATGGTGTAGGGGAACTCCTCCTTCGAGGGGAGAACCGCGGCCACGGCCCGCTCGGCGAGCGCTCCGTGGCCGATCTCGCGGCGCCCGGGCGACCCGAACCGTCTGACCTCCCCGACGGAGAACGACGGGAAGTTGTAATGGAGCATGAAGGACCGGTACGACTCGCCCTCGAGGGCCTCCACCTTCTGTTCGTCGCTCTTGGTCCCCAGCGTCGCCGCCACCAGTGCCTGCGTCTCGCCCCTTGTGAAGAGCGCCGAGCCGTGGGCCCGCAGCAGATAGGCCACCTCCGACGTGATCGGCCGGATCTCGCTCGCCTGGCGGCCGTCGATGCGGATCCCCTGCTCGACGATCAGCCGCCTGACCTCGGCCCGCTCGATGTCGTCGAGCGCCTCCCGGATCTTCGCGTCCTGTGCCGCGTCCCCGCCCAGGGTCTGCAGGACGTCCTCGAGGATCCGGCTCATCCCCTCGGCGCGCGCCTGCTTCTCGCGAATGCCGAGGGCGGCGACGATGCGACCCGCCGCCAGTTCCCTCACTCGCGCCGACAGCATGGGATCACGGCCGACGGTCGGATCGAACGGCCAGCGGGGCTTGCCCGCCCGGGCCACCAGGTCCTTCTGCATCCGGGCCAGCCGCCGGCACTGCTCGTGGCCGAACGCGATCGCTTCCAGCATCGTCTCCTCGACGACCTCCCTGGCGCCGGACTCGACCATCAGGACAGCGTCCTCGGTCCCGGCAGTGACCAGGTCGAGGCTCGACAGGGCCTGCTCGGCCGTCGTCGGGTTCGCGACGAAGCGGCCGCCGACCAGTCCGACCCGGACCGCGCCAACCGGGCCGTTGAACGGGATCCCCGACAGGCAGAGGGCGGTCGAGGCGCCGTTCATCGCGAGGATGTCGGGATCGTTCTCCTGGTCGCCCGACAGCGCCAGACAGATGACCTGGACCTCGTTCGTGAAGCCCGTCGGAAACAGCGGCCGGATCGGCCGATCGATGAGCCGCGAGGTCAGGATCTCCTTCTCGACGGGCCGCCCCTCGCGCTTGAAGTACCCGCCGGGGATCCGGCCTCCGGCGTGGGCGCGCTCCCGGTACTCCACCGTCAGCGGGAAGAAGTCCTGCCCCTCCTTCGCAGACTTGGACGCCACGCACGTGGCCAGGACCAACGTGCCGCCGTGACGAACGACGACGGCGCCGTCGGCCTGCCTGGCCACCCTCCCGGTCTCGATCGAGAAAGGATGGCCGTTCACATCGGTGTGGACAGTATGAGTCATACTGATACGCTTCCTCCTGCGCTGACGGGATGCGGGCGGGGTCGGCGGTTGAATGGAACGGCGGGGACCGCCGTCACCGACGGATACCGAGCTTTTCCGTGATGGCGCGATAGCGTTCGGGGTCCTTCTTGCGAAGATACTCGATCAACCCGCGCCGCTTGCCGATGAGCATCAGGAGTCCACGCCGGGAGTGGTGATCCTTCGCGTGTGCCTTGAAGTGTCCGGTGAGGCTGTTGACTCGCTCCGTCAGGAGCGCGATCTGCACCTCGGGGGAGCCCGTGTCCCCCTCGTGCGTGCGGAACTGCTCGATGAGCACCCTCTTTCGGTCGACGGCAAGAGGCATCCAGACTGTCTCCTTCCGGAGCGGCTCGCCCGCCCCAATCGCCACGCCCCGAGCAGCACGTCCTGCCCAGCCTGAGCGGGTTCCAAGTTCCTGTTTCCGGGCCGAGATCCCCTGTCACGGTACCACGGGCCCCGGACGAAGTAAAGGCACACTCATAGGTTTCTCACAGGAGGCTGGCGACGCTCCGGATGTCGGCGTGCACCTGATCGCGAAGCGCCTCGGCGTCGGCGAACTTCCGCTCGTCCCGTATTCGCTCGAGCAGGGAAATGACGACGGTTCGACCGTACAGATCCCCCGAGAACTCGATGAGATACGCCTCGACCCAGAGCCGGCCCTCTCCGAAGGTCGGCCTGAACCCGACGTTGACGACCGTCTTGAACGCGCCGGCCGCGCCCGCCCCGGCCGGAGCATCACCGCCCGCAGCCGCGGCCACCGTCAGGTCGCTCCCGGCCGCCGGATCGCCGGCAGCACCGACCTCCGCATATCCCGCATAGACACCCCGCGCGACCAGGAGCGGTCGGTTCGGCTCGAGATTCGCCGTCGGGAAACCGAGCTGGCGGCCGCGGCCGGCGCCCCTGACGACAACACCACGGATCGTGTATGGCCGTCCGAGGAATCGCCGAGCGGCGACGACATCGCCCGCGCGGAGCGCGTCCCGGATGGCCGACGACGACACCGTCACGCCGCCAACGGTCAGCGGAGGGAGAATACGGGCGACGAACCCGAGGCGGGCCGCCACGGATTCGAGCAGGCGGGCGTCGCCTCGCGCGCCCCGTCCGAAGGTGTGGTTGAACCCCACGACGACCTCGCGGGCATGCAATGTGCCCCGGAGCACCTCCACCACGAACACCTCGGGCTCCACGCGCGAGAGCTCGGGCGTGAAGGGGATGATCACCGCCGCGTCGATGCCGCGCGCGGCGATCAGCTCGAGGCGCTCGGCCAGGGTGGCGATGGGCTCCGGCGCCTGCGGGGGCCGGAGCACGCGGAGGGGATGCGGGTCGAAGGTGCAGACGATCGCGTCTGCGTGGAGTTCACGGGCTCGGCCGGCCGCGACGTCGAGGATCTTCTGGTGCGCGAGGTGGACGCCATCGAAAGCCCCGAGCGCGACCACGCTCGCCGGCGCGTCAGGCGGGTAGGACTGCAGGCCCTGGATGATCCGCATGGAGGATTCTCTCGGGCTTGACGCGTCCGTCCGGACCCATGCGCCCGATGCCGAGGAATCGCCGCCCCGCGTCGTAGACCCGGACGACGCTCCCGCAATCCGGTCCCGCGGCGTTGACGGTCTGCCCGAGTCCGAAGGCCTGCGCGCCGATCGGGTCCAGCGACACCTCGGGATAACCGGCGAGGGCGGCGTCCGGCGCGAGCGTCCGCTCCCACAGCGCGTCTGGCCGACCCTCCTCGACGACCCACCACGGAACCGCGTCCTCGACCCTGAACGGACCCACCCGTGTGCGGATCAGGCCCGCGACCACCCCGCCGACCGCGAGCGCCTCCCCAAGGTCCGCCGCGAGAGTCCGGACGTACGTCCCCTTGCCGCACACGATCCGGAGCCTCAGGCTGGGGAGATCGACCGACTCGACGCTGATCGAGCGCACGACGACCTGCCGGGGGCGCCGCTCGACCTCGACGCCGGCTCTGGCCAGCTCGTAGAGGCGCCGGCCTTCGTGGTGGACGGCGGAGTACATCGGCGGGACCTGCCAGATCACGCCCACGAGGCTCTGACACACGCGCTCGATGTCCGCAGGGGGGATCGGCGGCACGGGCTGCCTCGCGAGGACCTTCCCCGTGAGGTCCTGGGTATCGGTGGCGACCCCGAGCCGGACGGTGGCGACGTACTCCTTGTCGTGATCCATGAGATACGGGGCGAGTTTCGTCGCCTCGCCGATCAGGATCGGCAGGACGCCCGTCGCGGCGGGATCGAGCGTGCCGCCGTGACCGATTCGCGGCGCCCGCAGGAGCCGCTTCAGTCGGAGAACGGCCTGGAACGAGCCGACGCCCGCCCCCTTGTCGATCACGAGGACACCCGAGCGACCGGGCACCCTCACGGCAGCGCGCCACGGATGGCGTCGAGCACCGCGGCCGTCGCGGCCGCCAGCGTTCCCCGGACGACGCAGCCCGCCGCGTTCGGGTGGCCGCCGCCGCCGAACCGCGCCGCGATCGTGTTGACGTCCGCCTGACCCTTGGCGCGCAGGCTCACCTTCACGACGCCTCCCGCGCGTTCCCTCAGAAAGGCGGCGACCTTCACGGTACGGATCGACCGCGGGTAGTTGACCAGGTCTTCCGACTCGACGAAGGTGTCGGGAACGAGGCCGGCGGGCAGCGTGAGCCAGGCGATCTGCCCGTCATCACTGACCTCGACTCGCGCGAGCACCGTCCCGAGCTGGCGCAGCGCCTCGGGGGGTCGACTCTCGTACAGCCGCGTCGAGACGACCGCGGGCTGGGCGCCGGAGTCGACCAGGTCGGCGGCGATCCGCAGCGTCCGCCCGGTCACGCTGGAATACCGGAACGACCCCGTGTCCGTCTGAATGGCCGTGAACAGACCGGTGGCGATCTCCGGCGTGAGCGGCAGCGCGAGCGCGACGAGAAGCTCGTACACCATCTCGCCGGTCGCCGCCGCCGTCGGATCGACCCAGTTGACGGTGCCGTACCGTCGATTGCCGGGGTGGTGATCGATGTTGACGATGAGGGGACACGTCCGGCGGGCCTCATCGATCAGCCCCTCGGTCCGGGCCGGCTCGGGACAGTCCGTCAGCACCGCCACATCGAACGCCCCCTCGAGCCGGGCGAGCGTCCGATAGCGGTCGGCGCCGGGCAAGAACGAGAGCGATTCCGGGACGGGATCGGGCCCCCCGCAGGCCACCGACCACCCCGCATCGAGCAGCGCCGCGCCGAGGGCGAGAAGCGTTCCCAGCACGTCCCCGTCGGGGTGGACATGCCCGAGCAGGAGCGCGCGTCCCGGAGGGCGGCGGAACGCCCACACAACCTCCGCCGGAACGGTGTTCGCGCGAGCCCCCCGGGGCGCCTGGGTCCGGCCCGGAAATCCGACCCCGGTCAGGAGTCCCCTCCGGGGGCGACGCGCCCCGGACTCGGGGACGGCTCCGGAATCCGCGAGGAACCGCACGGACCGGAAGAGACCCGGGCGGCGGCGCGCGGCGAGCCGTCACTCATGCTTGAGCTGTCGCAGCAGCGCCTGGATGTTCGCCGCGTGCTCCATCGAATGGTCGGCGCGGAAGTCGAGCATCGGCGTCACGCGCAGGTCCAGGTGGGACCTGAGCCAGTGGCGGATGAAGCCCCTCGAGCTCTCGAGCGCCGCCAGCGACGCCACCCACTGGTCATCGTCGCCGAGGACCGAGACGAACACCTTGGCGGAGCGGAGGTCGGCCGCCGTCTCCACGTCCGTCACGGTGACGAACCCGAGCCGGGGGTCCTTCAGCTCCCGCTGCAGGAGCAGCGAGATCTCCTCCTTGATGAGCTGATTGATCCTGTCGAGCCGCTTGCCCTGCATCACAGCATCTCCACGGATCGGTCGATGACGAAGCCGTCCACGTTGGCTTCCAGGAAATCCAGCGCCTTGTCAACCACCTCGTTGGCGTGGCGCGCATCGTGAGAGACGCACGCGACCGCGAGCGTCGCGCGCTGCCAGGAGTCGTGGTGATCCACCTCGGCGATCGAGACGTCGAAGCGATGCTTCACCCTCTCCTTCAGTCCCTTCAGGACGTGCCGCTTGCCCTTGAGCGACCCGACGCCGGGAAGGTGCAACTCCAGGAGCCCGAGGCCGAGACGCGCCACCGACACGGCGCTACCCGAACGACCGGAGGCGGTGCGAAGCGGTCCGCGCGCGGACGGGCGAGAGAAGGCTCTTCATCGGCCCGCTTAGAGCGTGCGGGCGACTTCCTCCGTCGTGTACGCCTCGATGGTGTCGCCCGTCTGGACGCCGCTGACCCCGTCGACCGTGATGCCGCATTCGAGGCCGGCCAGCACCTCGCGGGCGTCGTCCTTGAACCGCTTGAGCGTGGCGATCGTCCCCTCGCCGAGCACCGTCGCGTCGCGTCGCACCCGGGCCTTCGCGCCACGGACGATCTTTCCCTCCAGGACATGGCTCCCGAGGATGGTCCCGACCTTCGAGACCGTGAAGATCTGCCGCACCTGGGCCCGGCCCAGGGGCAGCTCGCGAATCTCCGGCGCGAGCATGCCGGAGAGCGCCGCCCTGACGTCGTTGATCGCTTCGTAGATCACGTTGTAGCTGCGCACGTCGACGCCGTCAGCCTGCGCCTGGCTCGCCGCCTTCGGTTCGGCCTTGACGTTGAAGCCGAGCACGATGGCGTTGGACGCCGAGGCCAGCATCACGTCGCTCTCGGTGATCGCGCCCACAGAACCGTGAATGACCTTGAGCTTGACCTCGTCGGTCGAGAGCCGCTCCAGCGCCTCGGTGAGCGCCTCGACGGAGCCCTGAACGTCGGCCTTGAGGACGAGGCGTAGCTCCTTGACCTCTCCGGTCTGAATCCGCCTGTGGAGATCCTCGAGGGTGACGCGGGTCGCTGCGCGTCCCCGCATCCGCTCGCGATCGGCCCGCATGGTGGCGATCTGGCGGGCCTTCCGCTCGTCGGCCACGACGACGAGCGTGTCGCCGGCCGACGGCACGCCGGACAGCCCGAGGATCTCGACCGGATCGGACGGCCCTGCGGTCTTGACCTTCTTGCCACTCGGATCGAGCAGGGCCCGGACACGACCGGATTGGCTGCCCACCACCACCGCATCGCCCTCTTTGAGGGTCCCGCTCTGGATCAGCGCCGTCGCGACCACGCCCCGGCCTCGATCGAGGCGGCTCTCGACGATGACCCCCTTGGCGGCCCGATTCGGGTTGGCCTTGAGCTCGAGTACTTCCGCCTGCAGCGCCGTCATCTCGAGGAGCTGGTCGATCCCGACGCCCGTCTTCGCGGACGTGGGGATGAAGATCGTCTGGCCGCCCCACTCCTCCGGGACGAGCCCGTGGCTGGAAAGCTCCCGCTTCACTCGCTCCGGGTCGGCGTCCGGCTTGTCGATCTTGTTCATGGCGACGATGATGGGGACGTTCGCCGCCCGCGCGTGATTGATGGCTTCGATCGTCTGGGGCATGGCGCCGTCGTCGGCGGCGACGACGAGGATGACGATATCGGTCGCCTGCGCTCCACGCGCCCGCATGGCGGTGAACGCCTCGTGGCCGGGCGTGTCGAGGAACGACACCTTGCCGTGGCTGGTCAGGACCTGGTACGCGCCGATGTGCTGGGTAATGCCGCCGAACTCCTTCTCGGTGACCTTCGTCTTGCGGATGGCGTCGAGCAGCGACGTCTTGCCATGGTCGACGTGCCCCATGACCGTGACCACCGGCGGCCGGAGCCGGAGCTGCGTCGGGTCGGCCTCGTCGTCGTCGACAAGCTCCCCTTCCGGGGACCGCACTTCAACGTCGAAGTTGAACTTGTCGGCCACCAGCTTGGCGGCGGTCGGGTCCAGGATCTCGTTCAGCGTCGCCATGACTCCCAGCTCGAGCAACGCCTTGATCACCTCCCCGGACTTGCGACGGATCTTCTCGGCGAGCTCGGCCACGGTCACCGACTCGGGTACGCGGATCAGCTCGCGCCTGACCTCCGCAGGCGGAGCCTCGACGACGGCCGGGCGCACGATCGCGACCGGCTCCGCCTTCTCGCCGAGCGGAGCCGGCCCGACCTCCGCAAGGGGCGGGGCGGAGACGACAACGGGCGGCACCGGCCTCGGCTGCACAGGCAGCCGCGGGGGCGCCGGCGGCGCCTGGCTGATCCGCGGCGGCGAGAACGCTCCCACGGGTCGCGCCGGGCCGCCCGGTCGGATCGGGCGCGGCGGCGCGCCCACGGTGGCGGCGGCAGCCGGCCGCTCGATCGGCCGGAACGGGACGGCGGTGAAGGAACGACGAGGGGCGAGGGCGCGGCCCCGATCGTCGCCGCGGGCCGCATGACGAGCGGCGACTCCGGCGCAACCTCGACGGGCACCTCGGGGACGACTTCTGCGGGCTTCGGTTTGACGATGGTGGCCGCCGGCTTGAGCTCGACAGGCTCGGACTCCAGCTCGGCCGGTCTGGCAGCGGCACCCTTCTTCAGCGAGGCGGCCTGCCCTTCCGTCGGGACCTTGCCATCCGTCGAGGCCGCTTTCGCCCGGGAGACGCGCCTGAGCTTCGGTTCTTCGGGCAACTCCCGTCCCTTCCCGAGCTTGACGCGGAGCGCGTTCGCTGTTTCGATGTCGAGCGGGGTCATGGCACGCTTCCCCCTCTGCCCCATCTCGTCGAGCGCGACCATGAGATCCTTGCTCGTGACGCCAAGCTCCTTCGCGAGATCGATCACCTTGATTCGTGCCGCCACAGTCTCCTCACCTCCTCCACGAGGTCATTCCCCGCGACCGCCGCGGCCCTGAACGCGTGAGCGAACCGTCCCCGATCGAGGAACGCCTCCACGCAGACCGGATCCCGACACACGTACGCCCCGCGCCCCGACGCACGGCCGGCTGCGTCCACCCTGATCCGGCTGTCGGCGCCGCATACCAGCCGGATCAGCTCCCGCTTGGATCGAACTGATCGGCACGCCACGCACGTCCGGGGGGACCCCGCGCTCACTCCGCCGACCCACCGCCTTCGCCGGCCGGTGCCACCGCCTGCTCCCCGGCCATGTCCTCCGGCCTCGGCTCGTGCCGCTCCACCCAGTCCCGCGCCGCCGCGACCAGCCGGTCCGCCATCTCTTCCCCCACGTCGGGAAGCTGGCTGAGCCGGCTCACGCCGGCCAGGGCAATCAAGGCCGGCGAGTACAACCCCTCCTCGACGAGCTTCTCCGCAAGGGTGGGCGTGATCCCCGCCAGATCGCTCAGCGCGGCCCGCCCCTCGGCGATGTCCTCCTCGAGTCGGGTTCGCTCGGCTTCCACCTCGGCCTCGCTCTTGATGTCGATGCGGAGCCCCGTCAGCTTCGCGGCGAGCCGCGCGTTCTGGCCCTTCTTGCCGATGGCGAGCGAGAGCTGGTTGTCCGGCACGGTGACGAGCACCGCCGGCGGCGGCTCCTGCCCTTCTCCGGTCTCCGCTCCCGGAGCCGGCGGGAGGAGGGTCACCGACGAGACCTTCGCCGGCGACAGCGCGCGCGCCACGAAGGTCGCCGCGTCGTAGGACCACTCGACGATGTCGATCTTCTCGCCCCGCAGGTCTCGGCTGATCACCTGGATCCGCGTGCCGCGCAGGCCCACACACGCTCCGATCGGGTCGACGTCGCGCTTCGTCGAGGCGACTGCCACCTTGGCGCGCTCGCCGGGCTCGCGGGCAACCGCCTTGACGACGACGATGCCCTCCTGGACCTCGGGAATCTCGGTCTCGAACAGGCGTGCCAGGTACCCCGGATGCGTGCGTGACAGCGTGATCTGAGGCCCCTTCGAACTCTTCTTCACCTCGACGACGAAGGCCCGCACGCGGTCCCCCGGCGCGAATCGCTCGCCGGGAATCTGCTCCCGCTCGGGAAGCACCGCCTCGGCCTTGCCCATTTCCATGATGACGTTCCTCTTCTCGATCCGGTGGACGACTCCCCGGACGATCTGCCCCTCCTTGCCGACGAACTCCGAGTAGATGCCTTCCCGCTCCGCCTCGCGCACGCGCTGGAGGATGACCTGCTTCGCGGTCTGGGCGGCGATCCGGCCGAATTCCTTCGGCGGGATCTCCTGCTCGAGCTCGTCGTCGACCTCCGCGTCGGCGTTCAGTGCCTTGGCCTCGGCGAGGTTGATCTCCGTCTTCGCGTCCGCCACCTCCAGGACCACGCGCTTGCTGTGATAGACCTTGAGGGTTCCCGTCGTGCGGTCGAGGTGCATGCGGACGTTGTCGGCCGCCCCCATGGTCTTCTTCGAAGCGGAGAGCAGGGCGGACTCCAGCGCCTCGAAGAGCACCTCCTTGTCGATCCCCTTCTCTCCGGCGATCTGCTGAATCACGCTGAGGAGTTCTCGGTTCATGAGCCCTGCTTCGGCCACGGCACCTGAGCCTCGAGGCGCGCCTTCCCGAGTGCCTGGCGAGGTACGTCGACCCGCCCCGACTCGGTCAGGACCGTCAGGGCGTCGGACGTCACACCCACGAGCCGGCCGCGCACTTCCGTCCGGCCGGCGACGGATTCCCGTACCCAGCAACGGACGAGCTTACCAACGGCCCACTGGAACTCGCGGTCCTTCCTGAGGAGCCGATCCAGCCCGGGCGACGACACCTCGAGATCGTAGCTCTCGGGGATGAGCCTCGACGCCTCGAGGAGGTCGCCCACTTCGAGGCTCAGGCGCGCACAATCATCGACCGTGGGCCCTCCGGGCCTGTCGACGAACAGCCGAAGGACGAACCGCCGCCCGTCCCCCCGCCAGTCCACGTCGACCAGGTCGAGCCCATGGCCTCGCACGACCGGACCTACCGCTTCCTCGATTTTCGAGAGCCGTTCCGTTTCGTCCATCACGACGCATCGACAGGCGGTCCCCACCCCTCCCGGGGCCGCCGACCAGTACCCGCGAAATCAAAAAAGTGGGCTACGCCCACTTTTTCGAGACTTTAGCACGTGACCTCACCACAATCAAGACTTATCCAGTTCCCGACACCTCCCGCACCGCGCCGACAATCTCGCCGGGCTCGACCCGGCGCTCGACGCGGGTTGACCGCGAGCGGACCTCCACCACGCCCTCCCTGGCGAGCAGGTTCCCCACCGTCACCCGGACCGGGAGACCCAGCAGATCGGCATCCTTGAACTTGACCCCCGGACGCTCGTCACGATCGTCGAGCAAGGCCTCGATACCGGCGTCCCACAACCTCCGGTAGATCTCCTCGGCCGCAGTCCTCTGGTCGTGGTCCCGGACCCCGACCACGACCACGTGGACGTGGAAGGGGGCAATGGCCCAGGGCCAGATGAGCCCGTCCACGTCATGGGATTGCTCGATCACGGCGGCCGCGATGCGCGCAGGACCGATCCCGTAGCTCCCCATGACGATCGGGCGCTCCTGGCCGGTCTCGTCGAGGAAAAGCGCTCCGAACGGCACCGAGTACTTCGTGCCGAGCTTGAAGATGTTCCCGATCTCGATGACGCGCTCGACCGACAGCGCCGTCCCGCACCGGGGGCAGCCTTCGCCGACGACGGCCGTATGGAGATCGGCGAACCGGCACTCGAAGTCCACGCCTGCGCGGACGCCCTTCAGGTGATAGCCGTCGCGGTTGGCCCCGACCACCCACCACCCCGTCCGGAGGGGTTCGTCGGCCACGATCGGGAGCGTGGCCCCGACCGGCCCGACGGACCCCACCGCCGCACCGAGGTGCTGCCGCACCTCGTCGGGATGCGCCGGCCGCACCTCCTCACCGAGTGCGCGAGCAAGCTTGCGCTCATGGATCGTGTGGTCTCCCCGCACGAGGGCCAGCACGGGGCCGGACTTCACCCCGATGTACAGGAGCGACTTGACCGTCACCCGCGGGTCGATGCCAAGGAGGGATGACACGGCGGCGATCGTCCTGGCGTTCGGCGTCGACACCTCCTCGAGCGGCGACTCGATGAAGGGCGGCGCCGCCGGGATCCCCCGGGCCAGCTCGACGTTGGCGGCGTATCCACAGTCCGGACAGAGCGCCACGTCGTCCTCGCCGGCGGCGCTCGGCGCCATGAACTCGTGCGAGCCGAGCCCCCCCATCATCCCCGGGTCGGACTCGACGACCAGGTAGCGGACGCCGCAGCGCTCGAAGATCCGGCCGTACGCCTTCTCGTGCGCCGCATAGGACACCTCGAGCGCGGCCTCGTCCGGATCGAGCGTGTAGGAGTCCTTCATCAGGAACTCGCGCGTGCGAAGCACGCCGGACCGCGGCCGCGCCTCGTCCCGCTC